>JBAPMW010000920.1:0-16374 GCA_049278815.1 Hyphomicrobiaceae bacterium | reverse complement strand
GGCCTTGAGCCTGCCGGCGCTGGTGCCTGCGACCGACACCAGCGGCGACCGCAGCGCCCGGATCATCATAGGCACGCCGGCGAAGGCGGGGGCCTGGAGAAGCGCGCTCAACATCAGCGTCAGCTATGTAGACCAGGATGGCAAGGAGAAGGGCTCTTTCTGCGGGGCGACGCTGATCGACGAGCGCTGGGTGTTGACCGCTGCGCATTGCGTCTTCCGCGTCAGGAGCGGTGGCGTGCGCACGCTGAAGTGGGTGACGGCGTACGCAGACGACGTCCGCTTCCAGAAGGGCAAGGTGCTGCGCGTCAAGGCGGTCTATGTGCACCGGGCGTACGACGAGGCCTGGCTTCTCAACGACGCGGCGCTGCTGCACCTGGAAGCGGGAGCCGATCTGCCGCGCCAGAAGCTGGCGGGCGGCCCGTCGGCGGTCCTGCCGCCCGGCACCATGGCAACCGTCGTCGGCTGGGGGCGGACGAAGGGAGACGTTCCAGGCAGCTTCTCGCCTGTCCTGCTGCAGGCCTCCCTTCCCATTGCCGGCAAGAGCGCGTGCGACGCGTTCCGGCAGTCCGGGTGGAGCAAGCCGGGGCGGCCGTTCTCCGACGCGGAGTTCTGCGCCGGGCACGGCGGCGGCGAGACCTCGATCACCTGCAACGGCGACAGCGGCGGGCCGCTGTTCGTGAGCAGCGCCATGGGCGAGCCGATCCAGGCCGGCATCGTCAGCTGGGTGCGGGGGGCGTGCCAGAGCACCTACGGGGGCTTTGCCAGCGTCGGCTACTTTGAATCATGGATCAGAAAATATGTGCCCAACGCGGTGTTCGTGATGCCGCAGGCGGGCGTGGCATCGGGGCCTCTGGCGCTGATCGCGGGGGCCAAGGCCGGCGGGCCGCCTGCGCCGCTCGGCCAGTGCGCCATCGATGTCTACGCCGATGGCCTCGCGACCAACAGCGCCAAAATCGGCTCGTCGCTCTCGGTGCGCGTGACGACCGGTGTGACCGGCCAGCTCGCGGTCTTCAGCCGCACCTCGGCCGACAAGGTTGTGCAGCTCTTTCCCACCCGCTACGGGAGCGCCGGCGCGTCCGGCGACGTGCGGGCGGGCGATGTCGTGGGCGTCCCCGAGACGAGGGACGGTTTCTCGCTCAAGGTGTCGCCGCCGCGCGGGCGCTATGCCGTGATCGCCATTGTCATGCCCGAGGGCAGCGGCCTGGCAAGCCTCGCGCAGCGGTTCTCGGACATGGCGCCGATCGAGGGCTTCGGCAGCGTGCTGACCAGGCTGGCGGACGAGGCGCGGCAGCTGCCGGCCGACACGCCGCGCGCGGTCTGCACGCGGCAGTTCGACGTGGAGTAGCGCGGTGTCGAGCAGGATGGGATCGATGGCTTGGCACACGGCGTGCAGCATGCTTCGCCGTGGCGTCGGGCTATGCGCCAAGGGCGCGCTCTCGGTGCTTGCCGCGGCCGGTGCGGCCGAGGCGCAGGAGGCCGATACGATGAAAGCGCTGACGCGCGGCTACAACGACTCGGGCCTTGCGCTCTACCGCGCGCTTGCGCGCGCGCCCGGCAACCTTGTGCTCTCCCCCTACTCGATCGGCTCCGCCATGGCCATGGTCCGCTCCGGCGCGCGCGGCGAGACCGAGCGGGAGATGGCGGTGGCGCTCAAGCACAGCCTGCCGCGCGAGGCGATCGATGCGGCCAATGCCGCCGTGCTGGCGCTCCTCAGGAGCTATGACCGCACCGCCGATCCCCGCTTTTGTCCCAAGGGAACGCGTTGGGCCGGCCAGCACTGCGAGGCGGCGCCGGCCCCGGACGGCAACTGTCCGCCGCTCACGACCAGGCAGGCAGACATCTGCGTCGCGCCCGCCAACCTGCCGTCCGTCAAGCTTCTCGCTGCCAATGCGCTGGCGCTGCCCAAGGGGAGCGTTGGCGTGTCCGAAGCTTATGCGGCCGTCCTTCGCGACAGCTACGCCGCAGCGGTCCTGCAAGGCGCCGGAGTCGACGCCATCAACGCCTGGGTCGCCGAGAGGACGGCGGGGAAGATCGACCGGATCGTCGACACGCTGCCGCAGGTCGCCGGCCCGGTGCTGATCAATGCCGTCTATCTCAAGGCGGCGTGGCATTCGCCCTTCGCGGCGGCGGCCACGCGGGACGGCGATTTCAGCCTCTCGGCCGCGGTGCGCGTGCGCGTGCCCATGATGCGCCAGCAGGAGGAGCTGGCGCTGGCAGAGCGGGCCGGCTACCGCGCCCTGCGGCTCGACTACGCCGAGCGGTCTTTGGGCCTCATCGTGGTGCTGCCGCAGGAGGTGGAGGGGCTCGACCGCGTGGCGGGCAAGCTCGACGCGGCCGAGCTCACGAGCCTGCTCGCCGCCCTGAAAGGCGCCTCGCACCGGCTCGTGGAGGTCGCGCTGCCGCGCTTCAAGGCGGCGTTCTCGGCCGACCTGGTGCCGCCCTTGCAGGATGCCGGCATGCGACTTGCCTTCAGCGATGCGGCCGACTTCAGTGGCATGACGGGCAGCGGCCCCAGGGTGGCCGGCCTGAAGATTGCCGCCATCAAGCACCGGGCGGTCATCGAGGTGGACGAGCGGGGCACCGAGGCGGCGGCCGCGACCAGCGTTGCCATGGCGCCCACCAGCGCGCCGCTCGAGCCGCCTCGGCCGGTCCCCTTTGTCGTCGATCGCCCCTTCCTCTTTCTGGTCGTGGACAATGCTTCCGGCGCGGTGCTGTTCCAGGGCCGGATCGCCGACCCGCGTCGGCGGGACTAGCGGGCGCCGGCAGGGGCAAGGCGCGAGATCGCGTCGCTGCGCCAATTCGCTCCGGGCGTCGGCCGGAATTTCGGCGATACTGCGGGTGTTGAGATTGCCGATGCGGCGGTCCCGCCGGATACGGCCGGTCTGCAACGAGATTTGAGATCAGGGAAACGTTTCCGTGCAGGATGTCAGCTCGACGCCGACGCGGCGCGATTTCATTTGCGTGTCCGCCGGCGCCTTTGTCGCCGTGGGCAGCGGCGCTGCCCTCTGGCCCCTCATACATCAGATGAACCCGCACCCGGGCACGCCACCGCCGGAGCGCTGCACGGTGGACCTTGCGCCGATCGAGCCGGGACAGGCCGTGACCGTGGCTTGGCGCGGCCAGCCGGTTTTCGTCCGGCACCGGACACGCGAGGAGATCGAGCGCGCCCGCGGCGTCCGGCTCGGCGGCCTGAAGGACCCCTACGCGCGCAACGCCCTGCTTCCCGCGCGCGCCCCCGCCCACGACGAGAACCGCACGCTGGCCGAGCATCCGGAGTGGCTGGTCGTCATCGGCCTCTGCACGCACATGAATTGCGTGCTGATGGCAAGCGACCGGGCCCTGCGAGACGCGGACAACGAAGCCTGGTTCTGTCGCTGCCACGCGGCGCGCTTCGACCTTGCCGGGCGCGTGCAGAGCGGCCCGGCCGGCACCAACCTGCCCGTGCCGCCGTATAGGTTCGTGACGCCGGGCAAGATCGAGATCGGGGAGGCGTGAGACGGGTTACGGAGCCGCCGGCGGACGTGGCCAACCAACCCGAGACTGCATTTTTATCCGGGCAATATTGACACGATGTTTTATCCGGGTATTATTGTGTCATGTCACCAACGCCAAGATCCTGCACGGCTTTCGATCACACCCAACTGATCGCATCCGGCGCGTATGTGAGCGTCGCTCTTGCGCTTAAGAGCTACGAGCGCACGCGTCCGGAAGCCTGCGTGCTCGTCTTCGATGATTTGACCGGCCAGCAGATCGATCTCGACCTGCGCGGCTCCGACGCGGAAATCGAAGCGCGCCTGCAGCAACGCTTCCCGTCGCTTGAGGTGGAGGGGCCCCGCGCGCCCGGACGCCCCAGGCTCGGCGTCGTGGCCCGCGAGGTCACCCTGTTACCTCGGCACTGGGAGTGGTTGGCAGCGCAGCCGGGAGGAGCCTCGGTGACGCTGCGCAAGCTGGTGGAGGCGGCCCGGCGCAGCGGGCCAACCGATCAGGCCAAGCTGCGCGCACTGCACGAGCGCGCGTACCGCTTTATGTCGGCCATCGCCGGCAATCTCCCGCAATTCGAGGAGGCTTCGCGCGCGCTCTTCGCCAACGACATGCTGCGCCTGAAGGCGCTGATCGGCGAGTGGCCGAAGGATGTGGCCGAGCATCTCCTCCGCCTATGCAGCGACGCCCAACCGGATACGCCGCCTGGACCATGACACCGACACGACAAGCACTGAACAAGCACTGGGAAAGCCGATGACGATGTCAGGAGCCACGGTATACTACTTCGACGACCGAGGCAGGATCATCGGGCACTGGCAGATCGTCGACCGGCTCGGCATCTACCAGCAGCTCCACAACGCAAGAGCCCCCGATTGATGCAGTCGGTCGGGATTGGGCTCGCGCGGGGCAGACTTTCAGGCCATGAACGCTTGGCGCACCACGCCCACCGTCCCCGACGCCCCACCCGGAAACTGGGTGGATCGGTGGGCGCCGGCCGCGGCCAGGCCCTTCCTGCGGCTCGCCCGCTTCGACAGGCCGATTGGCGCGTGGCTCCTGCTGTTTCCGGCTTGGTGGAGCCAGGCGCTGGCGGAGCTGTCGCTGGGGCGGCCCTATCCCAG
Source organism: Hyphomicrobiaceae bacterium (assembly GCA_049278815.1). GTDB lineage: Bacteria > Pseudomonadota > Alphaproteobacteria > Rhizobiales > Hyphomicrobiaceae > AWTP1-13. Next base: position 11,773 of record JBAPMW010000920.1, on the reverse strand, counting down.
CCCGTGGTACCTCACGCTGTTCCTCGTCGGCGCCTTCGTGATGCGCGGGGCGGGGTGCACCTATAACGACATCGTCGACCGCGACTACGATGCCCGCGTGGCGCGCACCGCGGCGCGGCCGATCCCCTCGGGGCAGGTGAGCGTGGGGGCGGCGTTCGCCTTCCTCGCGGCGCTGTGCCTGACGGGGCTTGTGGTGCTGCTCCAGCTCAACTGGTTCACCGTCGCGCTCGGCGCCTCCTCGCTCATCCTGATCGCCGTCTACCCGTTCGCGAAGCGCTACACGTTCTGGCCGCAGGCCGTGCTGGGGCTCACGTTCAAGTGGGGGGCGCTGGTGGGGTGGGCCGCGGTGACGGGGTCGCTGGCGCTGCCGGCGGTGGCGCTCTACGCCGGCTCGGTGCTGTGGACCATCGGCTACGACACCATCTATGCGCACCAGGACAAGGAGGACGACCTGCTGGTGGGCGTCAAGTCCACCGCGCTGCGGTTCGGCCCAGCGACGCGGCGCTGGGTCGCCGGCTTCTATGCCGGCGCCGTGGCCCTGTGGGGCGTGGCCGGAGCCCTGGCGGGAGCGGGGCCCCTCTTCCTGCTTGCTTTGGCGCTCGCGGCCGTCCAACTGGCGTGGCAGGTACGGTCGCTCGACATCGACGACCCCGGCAACTGCCTCGTCCGCTTCAAGTCGAACCGCATCGTCGGCTGGCTGCTGCTCGGCGGGCTGGCGGCCGACATGGCCTGGGCGGCCGCGGGGGGTGGCTGACACTGGTGTCGTGACTCTGACGGTCCGTGCGGTGTCATCCCGGCACTTGTTGCCGGGACCCAGCTCGCAACAAACTCCGGAGTGCGGTGTGGGGTGGATCCCGGGCACAAGGCCCGGGATGACAAAACTGGCTGTAGCGTCGGCGACAGCACACGGGCGCAAGCGCGAGGCGATGACCCGGGGCGCGGGCCTTGATGCGCCTCGAGGATACCGCGGCGGCGGCCGAGCCTTCCGGGACGCATTGCGGCTTCAGGGAATCAGGACGGAGCTGCCGATGGTGCGGCGGGCCTCGAGGTCGCGGTGCGCCCGCTCGGCCTCCGCGAGCGGGTAGCGCTGGCGCACGCCGACACGAACCGCTCCGATCCGCATCGTATCGAACAGGTCTCGTGCCCTTGCGAGCATCTCGGCGCGGTCGTGGATGTAGTCGGCGAGCCCGGCGCTGGTGAGGTAGAGCGAGCCCATGCGGTTCAGGCGGAAGATCTCCAAGGGCGGCGGCACTCCGCCGGCGGAGCCGTAGGAGACGAGCAGGCCGCGCCGCCGCAAGCTGTCGAGGGACTGCTCGAAGGTGGCGGCCCCGACCCCGTCGTAGACGACTGGCACGCCCTCGCCGCCGGTGAGGTCGCGCACGCGCGCGACCACGTCCTCCCCGGTGTAGACGATCGGATGCTCGCAGCCGTTCGCCCTGGCGAGCGCCGCCTTCTCCTCCGTGCTGACGGTGCCGATGACGCGCGCACCCAAGTGCCTCGCCCACTGGCACATGATGAGCCCGACGCCGCCGGCGGCGGCGTGAACGAGGATGGTCTCGCCCGGCTTGACCGCGTACGCGCCGCGCAGGAGATACTGCGCGGTCAGCCCCTTCAGGATCGCGGCGGCAGCGGTCTCGTCATCGACGAAATCCGGCAGGCCGATGAGCCGCGTCACCGGCATCACCGTCGCCTGCGCGTAGGCGCGCGGCTTCTCCGAGGCATAGGCGACGCGCTCGCCCACGCGCACCTCCGTCACGCCCGGCCCGACCTCCTCGACGATCCCCGCCGCCTCCATGCCGATCACGTGCGGCAGCTCCTTCAGGGGGTAGCGGCCGGTGCGGAAGTGGATGTCGGTGAAGTTGAGGCCGATCGCGGCATGCCGCACGCGCGCCTCGCCGGGCCCCGGCCTGCCGACCTCCACCTCCTCGTAGCGCAGCACCTCGGGACCGCCGTGCTGGTGCACGCGTACCGCGTAGACCTTAGTCATTCACCCTCCGATCGGTGTCAGACCCTCTCCTCTGGGTCTGACACCGTGGCTTCAACGCCGGTTGCACAGCGGTGTCAGCCGTTCACCGGCTGCGGCGACCCTCGATAGATGAAATGGGCTCGCCACACCGCCCCCTCCCCACAAGGGGGAGGGGAATCCGGGCGGCGCTTGATTGTCGCGTATTGGCGAACTTACTGGCGCGTTTCGTGTCAGACCCGGAGGGTCTGACACCTGTCACCCGCCCTACTTTTTCTTCGGCCAGATCGGCTTCGCCAGTGCGCGGTCGAGCGGATAGACCGACAGCGGCCGGCCGCCCTGCCACTGGGCGATGACCACCTGCGCTCCCAGGCGGCGGCCGTTCTCGGCGAACTTCACGCCGCCGGGGAAGGCGACCGCTGCGGGGCCCTCCTTCAGGTCGAGCTTGCGCACCTCCTCGGCCACCTTCCTCTTGTCGGCGACGCCCGCGCGCTCCAGCGCCTCCTTGATGACCCACGTATGGCCGTAGCCGGCGAGCCCGTCCTGGGTGATCCACGGCTCGCCGGTCGCCTTGGTGAACATCTCGTTGATCTTCTCATGTCCCTTGAGCTGCCAGTTCGCGACGATGAACATGACCCCTTCGATCAGCTCGGCCGGCACGTTCTTCAGCACCTCCGGAGCGCCCATGTGCGCGCCGTTGGCAATGATCGGGATCGTGCCCTTGGCCAGCCGGAACTCGTTCAGCTTCTCCAGACCGAGCTTGAGGTCGTTGATCGTCGTCGTGACGAAGACCAGGAACTCCGGCCGCGCGGAGCGGATCTTCTGCACCAGCGGCGTGGCATCGGACAGCGGCGGCGTGAACGTCTCGTCCACCACCACCTTCATGCCAAGCTTGGCGAGGCCGCCTTCCCGCATCGGCTTCAGGAAGCTGATCGGCGAGGCCGTGTTGTCGCCGATCACGCCGGCAGTCCTGGGTGGCGCGCCGGTGGCACTCTTGGCGATCTCGACGATGGTCGGCACCGCGAGCGTCGACTGGGTGCCGCCGGTCGGGGACGACTGGAACACGTTCTTGAAGCCGCGCGTGGTAATGCTGTCGGCGTAGGAGAGCGTGAACCAGGGCAGCTCCGCGCGCTCCGTCACCTCCGTGACGGCCAGTGTGAACGAGCTGAGCCAGGAGCCCATGCCGCCGACCACGTCGGGCTCCTGTGCGACGAGGCGCTGCGCCGCGTTCTTCGCCTTCTCGGGGGTGTCGCCGGCGTCCAGGGCGATCAGCTCAAGCTTCGCCCCGCCCAGCGCCTTGATGCCGCCGGCGGCGTTGATCTCGGCGACCGCGGTCTCGGCGCCCATCTTCACAAGCTGCCCCTGGCGCGCCCAGGCGCCCGAAAGCGGCACGATCACCCCGATCTTCACCGCCTTCGGCTGCTGCGCCACGGCCCGTTCGCTCACCACAAGCGATGCTGCGCCCAGCAGGGCGATCCCGAGCGCAACGCCAGACATGCGCCCGATGATAGAAGTCGATCCTTGTCGGTGCATTGGTATTTCCTCCTCCCTGACAATTGTCGGCCAGCCGCAGCTCAGACCTCTTTTCGAACGATCGACGATCGTAAGGTCAGGGCTGAGGACACAGCGCTCACTGGCGGCGGCGTGCCCTGCCTGCAACTTGCAGACCCCAGACCTGCGCCAGCCGCCCCACCATAGCCCGGGACCGACGAGCGATCACCTGGGGCGTCCATTTCGTCTCGCGCTGATTGCCTGCTTGCGCCCGAACGGAGGCGTCAGCCGCGGAGCCGGCCCCGGCATTGCATCACCCCGCAGGCGCCGGCGCCTTCTCCTGCTCCACCTCAGCCCCCTCCTCCCCCGGCACGCTGAAGCCGCCCTCGGCCACAAGGTGGGCGAACAGGCCCTGCTTGGCGACCAGCTCGCGGAAGGTGCCGCGCTCGACGATGCGGCCCTGGTCCAGCACCAGGATGGTGTCGGCGTCGGCGACGGTGGAGAGGCGGTGTGCGATGATGAACGTGGTGCGGCCGCGCCGCAGCGTGTCCAGCGCCCGCTTGATGCGCGACTCGGTGTCCACGTCGAGGGCGCTCGTGGCCTCGTCGAGGATCAGGATCGGAGCGTCTTTCAGGATGGCGCGAGCGATGGCGATGCGCTGGCGCTCGCCGCCCGACAGCGAGGCGGCGCGCTCGCCGATCACGAACTGATAGCCGCCGGGCTTCCTCATGATGAAGTCGTGCGCCTCCGCGCGGCGGGCGGCCTCCTCCACCTCCGCGTCGCTCGCCTCCGCCCGGCCGATGCGGATGTTCTCGGCGATCGAGCGGTTGAAGAGCCCCGCATCCTGGAACACCACCGCGATCTGGCGGCGCAGCGAATTGAGCGTCACGCCCTCGATGTCCTGACCGTCGATCAGGATGCGCCCCTCGTTCGGCGAGCGCAGGCGCTGCAAGAGCGCCAGCGTCGTCGTCTTGCCCGCACCGGTGGGGCCCACCAACGCCGTGGTGGTGCCGGGCGGCGCCCGGAAATCGATGCCGAACACGCCCTGGTCGCTGCCCTTGAAGCGGAAGGTCACGTCCTCGTAGCGGACCTCGCCGGTCACGCTCGCCAGCGGCACGGCGTCCGGCCGTTCCCGCACCTCCGCGGTGGCATCGAGCAGGTCGTAGAACGTGCGCAGCGTCGGCGCGGACTGGAAGATGCGGACGACAAAGCCGGACAGCAGGTCGAGCTGGCTGATCATCAGATTGGCAAGCCAGATGAAGGCGACGACATCGCCGGCCGTCAGCTGGCCGCGCGACACCAGTACGGCGCCGACTGCCAGAATGATCACCACCGTGATGGTGGCGGAGGCGCGCGTGAGCACCGTGAGCAGGGCCCACCATGTCAGCACGGGATACTGTGCCGCCAGCAGCTCGCCCATGACGGCGCGCATCGCCTGCATCTCGGCGTTGAGGCGGGCGTAGCTCTGCACCACAGTGACGTTGCCCAGCACGTCGCCCACACGGCCGTAGACGCTGGTGTGGTACTGCTCGACCGTCTCCTGGCCGCTGCTCGTCTTGCGCACGACCAGCACGTTCACGATCACATAGAGCACGGCCAGCGTGCCGAGCACCATCGCCATGGTCGCGTTCATGCGGATCACGAGCGGGAAGAGCATGACGACGCCGACGAGGGCGGTGAGCTGCTCGCGCACGAACGAGAGCCAGTGCCAGAACAGGGTGTCGGTGCCGGCAAGAATCGCGCGCACCACCGCGCCGGAGCCTTTCTCGGCGTGGTAGCTGATGGGCAGGATGATGGCGCGCTCGAAGGCCTGGGCCATGACGGCGAGACGGCGCCGGTGCGCCATGCGGTCCGCAGCCACCGACACGGCCGTGCCGGCGACGATGCCGAACAGCCCCAGCGCCGCCCACAGCGCGATGGTCGGGAATGCCTCCTGGCCACGCGAGAGCGCGTCGACGACGCGGCCGAACAGCACGGGCTCGGCCAGCATCACCGCGGCGTTGACCATCGCCGCCGCACCCACGCCGATGGCGACCCAGCGCTCCTCGGCGAGGAACGACAGGGCCCGCTTGTAGAGCTGCCAGACGGGCATTGTCGCGTTCATCTATCTACGCCTGCTTTCTGTAGACCTTCAGCGTCTTGAAGTCGGCGACCTGGGTGAACGGCCGTTGCTTCACCAGCTCGGCAGCGACCGCCTCCGCTTTGTCGTAGGCGTAGGAGCCCGCGTAGAAGAGGATCTCGCCGCCAGGCCTGACCTTGTCGGCCAGCAGGAGCGTCATCTCCAGGTCGGTGAGCGCGCCGTAGCTGTCGTTCTCCGCGCCCCGGAACTCGCCCACGTGGAACAGCGTGACGAAGTCGAACACCGGCAGGAGCCGGGGGTCGAGCTGGTAGATGTCGCCGAAGTAGGCCTTGTAGGTGTGGCCGAGACGCGGGTGCTGGATCAGCAGCTCCACGTAGTCGTCATACTCCTGCGGCGAGGCCGTGATGCCGAGCACGGCGTTGTTGGCCCCGTCCTGCGCGGCCTTGAGCCCGACAATGTGGTGGTTGCCGGTGCCGAAGTGGAAGATGGCGGCGCCCCTCGCCTGCCGCTCCTTGAGGTATTGCAGGAAGTGCACGTCGCACGGGCACTGCGCCTCGTCGAGGCTCCAGGTGGCGTTCCAATAGTTGAGCTTGCTCATTGCGCTATCTCAATCCCTCCGAGCCTTCGTTCTCGATATCGTCAAGTTGCAGCCGCCAGTGGCGGAGCCGCCAGTGGCGGAGCGTTCATCGGCATCAGCACGGCGCCTGTGGCGTTGCGCTCCAGCACAAGCTGGCGGTCGTGGCGGCCGTCTGGGGCGGGCCGCTGCGCCAGACTGACAATGGTGGTGCCCGGCAGGTCGCTCTTGAGTCGCCCGAGCAGTGCCTCCTGCGCCTCGTCGTCCAGGGCGGAGAGCGCATCGTCCAGGACCGCGACCTGCGGCTTGTGCAACAGCAGGCGCGCCACCGCAAGCCGCTGGCGCTCGCCGTTGGCCAGCACCTGGTCCCAGCGCGCTACCTCGTCGAGCCGCGGCACGAGCGCCTCCAGCCCGACGCGCCCCAGCGCGTCGGCGAGCTTGTCGGCGCCGATGGCCAAGTCGGGCTCCGGATAGAGCAGCGCGCCCTTGAGCGGCCCCAGCGGCAGGTAGCTCTTCTGCGGCACGATCATCACGCACCGGCTGTCGGGCGCCGCGACGGTGCCACGCGTGCAGGGCCACAGGCCGGCGAGCACGCGCACGAGCACGGATTTCCCGGTGCTCGATTCGCCGCTGATATGCACCGTATCGCCCGGTCCCGCGGCGAGGCTGGCGCTGGCAATCAGCTGCCGGCCGTTGCCGTCGTTGACGGCCACTCCATCGAGCGCCACCGCCGCTCCGCTCCCTCCGGGCGGACGCGCCGCCGGCTTGGGGAGCTCGCCGTCGATGCCGTCGCAGGCCTCCACGATGTCCATGACGCGTTTGCCGGAGGCGTACCACTCGGCGATACGGTTGTAGTTGTCGACCACCCAGGAGATGGCGATCTGCACCTCGACGAAGGCGGCGGCCAGCTGCGTGACCTGGCCCAGCGTCAGGTCGCCTGAGAGGTACTTGGGGGCCGCGAACAGCAACGGCACGATCGCCTTCATCGGTCCGAAGGAGTTGGTGATCCAGGTCAGATGCCCGTGCCGCCACACCATGGCCATCCAGCGCGCCACCACGTGATCGTAGGAGCGGCCGAGCACCGCCTGCTCGTAGCGCCCGCCGTTCATCAGCGCCACGCTCTCGGCGTTGTCGCGCACCCGCATCATGCCGAAGCGGAAGTAGCCCTCCGCCTCGTTCTTGCGCCCGACATAGCCCACGAGCGGCGCGCCGATCCACATCATCAGCCCCGAGGCGAGGACGCCGTAGGCCAGCGCTACCCAAACCATGTAGGCGGGAATGGCGAACGTCGCACCGGACCCCAGGTTGAGGGTGAGCGAGCCACCGACGCTCCACAGGATGGAGATGAACGCCGCCGCCCCGGCGACCGCCGACAACAGGCCGATGCCGAGATCGACCAGCGGCTCGGTGGCCCAGCGGGTGTCGTCGGAGATGCGGTACTCCGGGTTGGGCGGCTCCTTGCCGGTGACGTTGAGGTGATAGAAGCGCCGGTTGCCGAGCCAGCCCGCCAAGAGCTGCTCCACGATCCAGGCGCGCCAGCGCACCTGCAAGGTCTCGCGCGCCAGCACGATGCCAACGCCGATGGCGGCCATAGCGGCAATGATGAGCGCGAACACGGCCACCGAGCTGGTGACGGCCGCCACGTCCCGCTTCTCCAGGCTGTCGAAGAACCAGCGGTTCCATTGGTTCATGGCCACCGTGGCGGCGGTGGAGAGCAAGAGGCAGGAGGCGAGCCCCAAGGTGAGCGCCCAGGCGCTGCGCGCGCTGGCGCCGCGCCAGAAGCCGCCCGCGAAGCGGCCGAAGGCGGCCACCACGCGGGCATCAAGCTTGAAGCCGGGGGCGTCGGGGGCTTGCAGGTGCTCAGCGCTCATCGGCGCTCCAAGGTGAGTGGGTTGAGGGGCTGGAGGCAGTATCCGAGCGGACCGGACCGCCTATCGCAACACGGCGCGGTTGAAGGCGCCATGAACAGTCGAGCGCACAGTCTCCCAAACGGCCCCCTTACCTGGCGGTCACGGCAGAATGCCGCACGCCGCCCGTGATCTGCCGCCAGGCGCCCGCCAGCGGGCGGAAGGAGAGGCGCACCGTATGCCGGCCCGGTGGCACCGCCACCGCGCGGAACAGGACATTGGCGCGGAGGAGCTCCGTCGGCCGGCCGTCGATCCTGGCGAGCCACCAGGGGTGCCACAGGTCGTTCAGCACCGCCCAGCCGCCGTCGGGGCTCTCCACCTCCAGCACCACCTCGGTGTTGCGGTAGCTCACGATGCGCACCCGGCCTGGCCGGCGCTGCGGCCCGGCGGCGGGCGCATCCTCAAGCAGCACCGTGGTGCGCAGATCCACGTCCGGCCAGCGGCCGTCGGCGAGCATGCGCGCGAAGTCGGCGCTTGTCGCCTCCGTGGCGAACAGCACGCGGTCCATGGCGCGCTCATTCTCATAGACGAAGCCGTCGTCGGTGCGGGCGATGAGCTTGAGGTCGCCCGGCTGCAGGCGCCGGTCCATGCTCTCCACCGGCACGCCCGTCACGATGAACCGCAGGCCCAGGAGGTCGGCGAGGGTGGAGCGGTAGGAGGGGAAAAGGGGCGAGAACTCGCGCTGCTCGGGCAGACCCACGGTGTCGATGGCCCCCGTCGCCTTGCTGTAGGGCCCGAGGCGCAGCGGATTATAGCCCAGCGTATTCTCCAGCTTGTGCGTGAGGCTGGCGTTGGGCCAATGAAACCCGAGCCCGGCGAGCTCGACCCGGTCGCGCCGTGTGTCGCTGGTCACGACCTTTGCCTTGAGGAGAGCGATGGTCGCATTGCGGGTGCCGGGGTCGAGCACGTCGTAGTGGGCCGTCGGGAGCGCCGTGGCGCCGTTGGGGCCGTTGTTGTAGGCAAGGTCCACGGTGGTAAATGCGGTGAGCGCTGCGGCCGCCAGCATCGGCTGCGGTGCGAGGCGCGTGCGGACCACGGCGAGCACCAGCGCGGCGCCTGCAAACGAAAGCACGGCGGCCGTCATCGGCACCGGCAGGCTGCCCAGCCGGCCGAGCCAGAGCGCGAGCCCCACAGCGGTCGCAAACGCCCCCACCACCACTGCGGCTGCGATCGCCGCATGCCACCGCTCCCAGATGGAGGGCGCGCCCTGGAGCAGGCGATGCCCGGCGTAGCCGGCGAGGATCGCCGCCAGCGCGCCGATGGGAAACGTGGCGTCGGCCGGCCGGCGGAACAGGTCGACACCGGGCAGCAGCTCGTAGCACAGGCGGAAGACGGGCGTGTACCAGCCCAGCGCATAGAGCAGCAGCACGCCCCCCGCGACCGTGAAGAAGCGCACCTCGCGCTCCCAAAGGAGGCCGCGCACGCCCGCCGCGATCAGCAGCAGGAGCGGGATGGCGCCGATATAGACCTGTCCCATGTTCTGGGCGAGGTAGATGCCGGCGCCCCAGGCGGCGCTGGGCGGCCCCCAGTAGGCGCCCATGATTGTGGTGGAGGGCAGGAACAACTCCGGCACGAACGCGGAGATCAGCAGTGCCGGATGCAGCGAGCCGCGCCCGGCGCCGATGTAGTCGATAGCAGCGCGGTTGGACTCCGCCGTCAGCAGCGCCGACAGCACGACCGGCACCACGATCACGGCGAGGCCCACCGCGGCGGCCGTTGCGAGCGGCTTCAGGCACGCGCGGGCCTCGGCGAGCGGGCGCTCGCTGCTGAGAAAGCGCCATGCCGTGAAGCCCGCCAACAGGTAGACGCAGAGCAGGGCAACCTGATCGCGGCCGAGGACCAGCAGGCCCGCCACAAGACCGGCTGCGGCGCCATAGCCAAGCGATCGCCGCGCCAGCGCTCGATCCAGGCAGAGCATCACCATCGGCAGCCAGGCGAGGCTCAGCACCTGGCCGACATGCTGGATGCGCCAGGCCATGGAGGCGCCGTAGCTGAAGGCAAGCGCCGCAATGAGCGCGCCGGCCCAGTACCAGCCCCGATCGCGGAACCAGAGCATCAGGGCAGCGCCGCCGAGGAGCACCATGACCAGCAGGGTGACATCGGCGGCCCAGCCGCTCGGCGCCGCGCTGACGAGGGCGAGGGCCAGGTAGGGCGGGGAGAAGATCATGGCCTGTGGGTCTGCCACCTGGGGGTGGCCGGAGAAAACATAGGGCGCCCAGAACGGCGAGTCGCCGCTCGCCAGGCTCTGGGCAAGAAACTGGATCTGCGGCAGGAAGCCGGCCTTGGCATCCCAGGGGATGGTCGCGCGCCCCGACAGCCACGGCCAGCCGATCACGATCGAGGCGAGGACAAACAGGACGAGCCCGGGCAGCAGCGGCCATGACGCTGTCGCCGCTGCGCTCCGCTGCAGGGCGGCGCTTCCCCCAGCCGGTGCGTACCCGGCAGGATCGCTGGAGGTAGGAAGTGGCATCGGCCGGCGGTCTCGCTGGTATCGGTGCTATGTGGGGTCGACACCGGGTCACCCCCCCTGGCTCCCCCGTTGCAGAGAAGCCGCAACGGTGGAGGCGAGAGGCCTGACCCCGACGCCGGTGCCGCAGCCCCGCCTGAGAGCGTGTATAAGGCTCGACTGGGGCAAAGCGCAGGCTCCTTCCTGAACAAGCTTTCAGACAAAGCCGGGGGATAAGGCAGATGGCGCGGGAGACGACCTACTCCACGGGTGCACGCCACTTCCATTGGTGGACCGTGGCCCTGCTGGCGATCCAGTTGCCGCTTGGGCTATATATCGTCCGTGGCGACGCAGGCGCGCTCTATGATTTCCACAAGCTGCTGGGTCTCGCAATACTCGCACTGGTTGTCGCCCGGCTGGTCTACCGCCTTGTGCATGGCGCGCCTGCCGACGAGCCGACCCTCGAATGGTGGCAGAAGGCCGCCTCGCACGCGACCCACTGGTCGCTCTACCTGCTCCTCGTCCTCGTGCCCATCCTCGGCTGGCTCGGTGTGTCGCTCTATGGCGCGCGCGACCTATGGGGGGGTCTGGTAACCATCCCGCCGCTGTCGGGCGTGGACCAGCCCGCATCCGAATCGGTGCTCCTGCTGCACAGATACCTTGCAGTCCTGACCGCCGCCCTGATCGCGATGCACATCGGCGCCGCCGTTGTGCTCCACTGGTTCATCCGCGGCGACGGCGTGCTGGCGCGCATGCTGCCGTGGGCCGGAGTGCGTGGCAAGTAGGTAACCTACGCCCGCTTCTCCCACCGCCCCTCGGGCGACTGCTGCCAGTAGGTGGCCTCGCAGCCCGCCGCCTTGACGGCCTTCCACTGCTCGCGCGCCTGCGCCACCGCAGCGGCGTCGCGGCCGTCGAACAGGTAGACGATGCGCTCGTAGCCCGCCATGTCGCCGATGGCGGCGCCGTCCACGTAGAAGCGCACGGTGGCCTCGTTGGGGTTGATGTCGTCGGCCGTCAGGTAGACCGGCTGGGCGGCGGCGTTGCCGTCGCGCCTGGTGCCGTGCGGCAGGAAGCTCTCCTCGGCGTAGGTCCACAACAGCGTGTCGAGCGCCTCCACCCGCTCCTCCGACCCCGCCTGCACCACCGCCCGCCAGCCCCGCGCCAGCGTGCGCTCAACGAGCGCCGGCAGCACCCGCTCCAGCGGCTGGTGCTCCAGGTGGTAGAAGAGGACCTCGGTCATACGCATCCTCGCTTGCTCCAGGAAGCGCTATGTAGCCAAAATTTGACCGCTGCTCCCCAGGATTTTGTCACT
>JBAPMW010000919.1:0-4162 GCA_049278815.1 Hyphomicrobiaceae bacterium | reverse complement strand
GCGGTCGATGGTCGCCCGCGGGGTGGCGGCCCATAAGATTTTCGTCTGCCCCCTGCCGATCAACCGCGCCCGATTCCGACCACCCGCGTCGCGCCGGCCGGCGACTGGGCCGCTGCGGGTCTGCTACGTCGGGTCGCTCACTGTCCTCAAGGGGTTCGCGTATTTGTTGCGGGCGGTTCGAGCGGTCGGCCCCGGTCGGGTCCGCGTCGAGATCGTTGGGGCGACCGGCGACCGAGGGTCGAAGGAGCTGTTCGCCCGGGAGACCGCCGGTCTTGACGTAACCGCCGCGCCCGGCGATCCGGTGCCGGCCTATCACCGGGCTGAGTTGTTCGTTTTGCCGAGCCTGATGGACGGCTTTGGGTTCGTCACCGCCGAGGCGCTGGCCTGCGGGCTGCCGGCCGTGGTGACCGATCAGTGCGGGTCGGCGGAGTGGGTCCGGCCGGGACACACCGGCTGGGTAATTCCAGCGGCCGACGTCGGAGCACTCGCCAGCGTGATCGAGGAAGCACTGACGCGTCGTGCGGACCTGCCGGCAATGGGCGCGGCGGCGCGATGCGACATCGAGGCCCGCAACCCGGCCGCCGCATTGCGCCAGCTGGGCGACGCGGTCGGCAGCGGGGTCGGGGCGACCGCCTGATGCGAATCCTCGTTGCCACCACGCACCGGGCGGTCGTCGGCGGGGTCGAGACCTACCTGCGGGCCGTGCTGCCACTGTTGCGCGGACATGGACACGAGGTCGCACTCCTCACGGCATACGCCGGCGGCGAAGGCCGGGCGGCGCTCGACGATCTTTGTCCGGGACTTGAATCGTATGTCGCGGCCGACCCCGCCGCCGCACTCGCGGTGGCCAAAGCTTGGCGGTCCGATGTGGTCTATGCGCACGGCCAGCCCGATCCGGAGACCGAAGCGGCGCTCGCTCGCCGGTTTCCCACGGTGTACTTCGCCCACAACTATGCCGGGCAGTGTATCAGCGGCATGAAGGCGCACGCATTCCCCGGCCGTCGGACGTGCTCGCGCCCGCTCGGCACAGCCTGCCTCGGGCTCTACCTCCCTCGACGGTGTGGCGGACTGAATCCCCTCACCATGCTGCCGCTCTACCGGGTGAGTCGGCAGCAGCAGAATCTGCTCGTGCTCCACCGCCGACTCATCGCGGCCAGCGCGCACATGGCGAGCGAGCTGGTCCGCAACGGCGCGTCGCCGGACCGCGTCACCGTCGCACCACTGTTCCCGCCTGCAAGCCGCGTCGATCCCGAACCGCCGGCGCCGAAGCCGCGGTCGGACCGCATCCTGTTCATCGGCCGGATCACAGCCCTGAAAGGCTGGCGGGAGCTGCTCGACACCCTGCCACGGGCGGCGGCGGCGCTCGGCCGACGGCTCACGCTCGTCGCCGCCGGCGACGGGCCAGACCGCGGCGCATTCGAGGCAGAAGCCCGCCGACGTCGTGTGCCGGCCGAGTTCCTCGGCTGGCTCGGTGCCGACCAACTCGATGCGGAGATGCGGTCGGCTGACGTGCTGGCGGTGCCGAGCGTGTGGCCCGAGCCGTTCGGACTAGTCGGTCTCGAGGCTGGGTGTGTCGGCCTGCCGGCCGTTGCGTTTGCGGTCGGCGGAATCCCCGAGTGGCTCGTTCCCGGCATGTCGGGCGAATTGGCTGCCGGTGCTTGGCCCGATTCGCGCGATCTCGCCGACGCGCTGGTGCGCGTACTGGCCGACGACGCGCGGTGGCAGCGGTTGCGGGTCGGGGCGTGGGAGACCGCTCGGCAATTCACGCCGGAAACGCACCTCGCCCGGCTGTTGCCCGTGCTTGAAGCGGTCGCCGACCGCAAGCGGTACGAATCGTCCGGAGTGTACTGAGATGACCATCAAGTCCGCGTTCCTGGGTCTCGTCCGCTCCGTCGTGCCGGAGCGCCTGCGCCCCTACGGATACTTGATCCACCTCGCGCGGACGAGAACGAGCTGCACTGTCTGGAGTGGCCCGTTCCAGGGAATGCATGTTCAGGGTCGCACCGCTATTCCGCAACTGCTCGGAACCTTCGAGCGGGAGCTAGCACCCTATATAGAACGCGCGGTCGAGCGCCAGCCCCGCCTTGTCGTCAACCTCGGGGCGGCCGACGGCTACTACGCGATCGGCATGGCCCGTCGGCTACCGCACGCCCGGGTGCTCGCTTTCGAGATGGAGGCGCGCGGCCGGGACCTGCTGCAGGACATGGCCACACTGAATGCCGTCGACAACCGCGTTTCGGTGTTGGGCAAGTGTGAACCAGAGGATCTGGCATCTGCGCTGGAGAACGACAGCGATGCCCTGGTGATCTGCGACGTCGAGGGTTACGAGGAAAAGCTGCTCAATCCGGTCGTCGTACCGGCGCTTCGGCGGCTGCCCATTCTCGTCGAGCTGCACGACTTCATTGGCCCAAACGTAACTGAACTCTTGTCGCGGCGCTTCGGCGCAACTCACGACATCACGCATATCTGGCAGCAGGATCGTTCGGTGGCCGATTTTCCATGCCCCACGCCGCTGACGGCTCTCCTGCGCTCGCGAATAGAACGGCTGCTCAGCGAAGAGCGCCAGGTGCGGATGGCGTGGTTCTGGATGGAGCCAAGACGCGGATGAGCGCCCGCGTGGCGGTTCGTTCAGACTGCACATGGCCTGACCAGAGAAGCCGCAGCTTGAAGCGCCGATGACGACGCATTGGGCGATCCTCACCGGAGAATACCCCCCGCAGCCCGGCGGTGTCAGCGACTATACGCACCTCGTCGCCCGCGGATTGGCGGATGCCGGCGATCGTGTTCGCGTATATGCGCCCGGCCGCTCCGCCGCGCGCGCGCAGGACGGAGCCGTCGCCGTCCACCGCCTGCCGGGGCACTTCGGACCGGGGGCGCTCGCCGCACTCGACGCCCTCCTCCGGGAGGCACCCCGGCCAGATCGCATCCTGGTGCAGTACGTTCCGCAGGCGTTCGGATGGAAGGGGATGAACCTTCCCTTCGCTGCGTGGCTGGCGCTTCGCGCGACGCGCATCGCGCCGGTGCGGGTGATGTTCCATGAGGTCGCAACCCCGTTCGCATGGCGCCCGGCCCGGCATGCGTTCCTGGGCGCCATCACCCGCGCGATGGCGCGACTGACGGCCGGCGCGGCCGATCGCGTGCTCGTGTCCACTCCGGCGTGGGGGACGATGCTCAAAAGGATCTGCCCGTGCGTGAAAGACCCAGAGTGGGCACCTGTCCCCAGCAACATCGGCGTCGCCCCCGGCCGGGCAGCGACGCCGCTTACTGATCGCTTCCCGCTGCTCCGCGGCAAGCAGCTCGTCGGTCATTTCGGAACCTATGGCCCGTTGATCGCGCACCGGCTTGAGCCCACCCTGCTCAGCCTCCTGGACACTCGTCCCGAATGCGCCGCCGTCCTCTTCGGCGACGGGAGTGACGCCTTCCGCGCCGGCCTGCTGGCGCGCCATCCGGCCTACGTCGGACGCCTGATCGCAACGGGGCGGCTGGACGCCGGGGAGCTGGCCCAATCGATCGCGCAATGCGATCTGACCCTGCAGCCCTATCCCGACGGCGTCAGTACGCGGCGCGGCAGCGCCATAGCCGTGCTGGCGCTGGGTGTCCCCATGGTGACCAACGCGGCCGCTGCCACCGAGCCGATCTGGACGACCGGCTGTGTGGCAATTGCGGACGACGCGACACCGGCGGGCATCGCAGCCAAGGCTCGGGAGCTGCTACTCGCATCGGGAACGGAGCGAGCGGAGCTCGGCCGATGTGGGCTTCAGCTCTACCGAGAAATGTTCGCCATCGAGCACACGATCTCTAAGCTCCGCGGCGAGCACCCTCCAGCCCGTTGTGGGCTCGCGACGGGTCGTGCATCTCCTTAGCAGCGGATAACAAAGTGTCCTCGATCCCCATGATCCACGCGCATACGGGCGGGGTGCCGAAGCGCCGATTGCCGTGGAATTTCGCCGAGTGGTTCGTCGTCAGTCAGACTTTGCTTCCTGCCCTTCTTTATCTCCCCGGCAGCCAGCCCTTTCGCGTGCCCATACGCATGGCGTGCTATGGCATAACCCTGGCTGCATTGGTCTACTTCTGGCGGAGCAGAACCAGCATCAGGCAGCATCCATCAGTGAAATGGCTGGTTCTGTCGCTGGCCTATCTGGGGCTCATGATGCTGCATCCC
>JBAPMW010000918.1:0-2915 GCA_049278815.1 Hyphomicrobiaceae bacterium | reverse complement strand
GCTCTGCGCGCTCGCCCGCGCCGGACTCGCGGTCACGCCGGAGCGGATGCTGGAGGTGCTGCTCGATCCCAAGGTGCGCCTCGGGACATCGACGCCGAAGGCCGACCCGGCGGGCGACTACGCCTTCGCGCTGTTTGCCAAGGCCGAGAAGCTCAAGCCCGGCGCCCGGGCCGCGCTGGAGGCCAGGGCGCTGCAGCTCACCGGCGGCCCCGCCTCGGAGAAGGCGCCTGCCGGCCGCAACCCGTATACCTGGGTGATGGACTCCGGCAAGGCCGACCTGTTCCTGACCTATTGCACCAATGCGGTGCTGGCCAAGGCCGAGGTGCCCACCCTGCAGATCGTCCAGATCCCGGCGGAGCTGAATGTTGGCGCGGACTACGGCATGATCGTGCTCAAGGACGCGCCGGCGCCCGCGGCCGAGCTCGCTCGGTTCATTCTCGGCGACGAGGGGCAGGCCATCCTGGTGAAGCACGGCTTCGGGCGCGGCGATTCCGCGAAATAGGAGAAGGCCCACGTGCGCGCGGCTCTTGCCCTGCTGCTCCTGCTGGTTCCGCTGACGGCGAATGCCCGCACGGTCGTCGACTCGGCGGGACGCAAGGTGGCGATCCCCGACACGATCGGGAAGGTGTTCGCGGCGGGCCCTCCGGCGTCGATCCTGCTCTATATGCTCGCCCCCGAGAAGATGACGGGCTGGCCGGATCCGCCGAGGGCCGAGGAGCGCCCCTTCATCGCCGAGAAGTATCGCGATCTGCCCGCGCTCGGCCGCCTCACTGGGCGGGGCGGCACGGCCAACATCGAGGTGGTCCTGAAGGCGGCGCCCGACCTCATCGTCGACTTTGGCTCGGTGCGCGACACTTATGCCTCCCTCGCCGACAACGTGCAGGGCCAGACCAGGATCCCCTATGTCCTGATCGACGGCCGGCTGGAGGCCACGCCCAAGGCCTTGCGGCTGCTGGGCGAGATCCTGGGCGTCGGCGAGCGGGCCGAGCGCCAGGCTCAGTACGTGGAGGCCACCTTCGCCGAGATCGACGCGGCGCTCAAGGCTGTGCCCGCCGCGAAGCGCCCGCGCGTGTACCTGGCGCGCGGCCCGGACGGGCTGGAGACCGGTGTCGCGGGCTCCATCAATACCGAGATCATCGAGCGGGCCGGCGGGCGCAACGTGATGCAGGCCGCAGGCCAGCGGGGCCTCGTGCGCGCCTCCATGGAGCAGGTGATCGCCGCCGATCCGGAGATCGTCCTCACCTGGGACCGCAACTTCTTTGCGAGGGTTTACCACGATCCGTTGTGGACCGGCATCAAGGCGGTGCGGGACAGGCGGGTCTATCTCGCTCCCACCGCGCCGTTCGGCTGGATCGACCGGCCGCCCTCGCTCAACCGCGTGATCGGCCTCAAGTGGCTCTCCGGGCTGTTCTACCCCGACAAGCTCGGGCAGGACCTTCGCGAGACGACGCGGTCGTTCTATCGCCTCTTCTATCACGTAGATCCGAGCGATACCGAGCTGGACACGCTGATCGCATGGTCGAAGGGACACGCGCCATCCGGGGCGGGGCGACGTTGACGTCTGAAACGAAACGCCAGGTCGAGGCGCCGCCCGGTCCCCTCTCCCCGTCACCCTCGGGGCCATTGTGACAAGGTCGCAGCGCGTGGATAGCCCGAGGGCGTCGGGGAGAGGGAGTCCCGGCTCTCCCCGCGCGAGCAAGGCTCCCGGAAGGGGAGCACTATCTCTGTTCCCCCTTGGCTGCATTGGCGTGATAGATCAACGCAAGAAGCGGCAGCATAGAGGCTCGCGCGCGCCGTGACGGCAAGGAAAGCCACCTCAGGCCTGCTCCTGTCAGGAAGGCTGCCCCTCCTGGGCGGCCTCGCCGGTCTGCTCGCCCTGCTGATGCTCGGTGCAGGCCTCGTCGGCGCCTATCCGGTCTCGCTTGGCGAGTTGATGGCAGCCGTAGGTCGGCGGCTGGCAGGCTCCGCACCTGCCGGCCAGATCGACACCGTGCTGTTCGAGGTGCGCTTTCCGCGCGTGCTCGCGGCCGTGCTGTGCGGGGCGGCGCTGGCGGGAGCGGGGGCCGCCTACCAGACGCTGTTCCGCAATCCGCTGGTCTCGCCGGACATCCTGGGCGTCTCCACGGGCGCGGGGCTCGGTGCCGTGCTCGGCATCTTCCTCTCGCTGCCCGTGATCGGCATTCAGCTCACGGCCTTCGCCATGGGGCTCGCCACGGTGGCCGTTGTCTACGGCATTGGCTCGGCGGTGCGCGGCCGCGATCCGATTCTGGTTCTGGTGCTGGCCGGCGTGGTGGTCGGCTCGCTGGCGGGGGCGGGCATCTCGCTCATGAAGATCCTCGCCGATCCGTACGATCAGCTTCCGGCCATCGTGTTCTGGCTGCTCGGCAGCTTCTCCGCCATCCGCAAGAGCGAGGTGTGGACGGCGCTGCCCATGGTGCTCATCGGCCTGCTGCCGCTCCTGGCCCTGCGCTGGCGCATCAACGTCCTGTCGCTCGGCGACGAGGAGGCGAAGGCGCTCGGCGTGGAGGCCGGGCGGCTGCGGCTCGCCGTCGTTACCGCCGCCACGCTGATGACCGCCAGCGTGGTCGCCATCTCGGGCGTGATCGGCTGGGTCGGGCTGGTCATACCGCACATCGCCCGCATGGCCGTGGGCCCGAGCTTCGACCGGCTGCTGCCCACGGCCATGCTGATGGGCGCAAGCTACCTGCTGCTGGTCGATACGCTGGCGCGCACCATGGCGCGCATCGAGGTGCCGATCGGCATCCTCACGGCCATCCTGGGGGCGCCATTCTTCCTGTGGCTGCTGATGCGCGGCCGGGAGGGCTGGTCATGACCGCGCCCCTCCTGGCTGCGCACGGCCTCGCGTTCGGCTACCGCGGCAGGCCGGTGGGGCAGGATGTGGACCTGGAGGTGCG
>JBAPMW010000917.1:0-3958 GCA_049278815.1 Hyphomicrobiaceae bacterium | reverse complement strand
GCAAAGCGCTGCGGGCGGACGCGCGGCACTCCGGCTTAAGTCTTGGTCGGTCTGGGGCTTCTGGGGTCAGACCCTGAGGGTCTGACCCCAGGGCACAACCTTTCGATTGGCTGGCAGGCCTTGCGCGGAGATGCACCGCACGAGGTTGCGGGCATTGGAGAAGAGGACTCCACGGATGGTCTGCCATGGGGTCAGCCCCGCAGGGTCTGACCCCCGTCCTCACATCCTCTCCGGCGTGGCGATGCCGATCAGGGCCAGCACCAGCTCGAGCTGCTTCAGCGTTGCCAGCGCCAGCGCGAAGCGCGAGGCGCGCCTGGCCGGGTCGCCTTCCGCCACGATCGGCGCGGCGGCGTAGAAGCCCGAGAACGCCGTTGCCAGGGCATACGCATGGTCGCACAGGAGGTGCGGCATGCGCTTGTCATAGGCGGCGCGCAGGGCCTCGTTGAAGCCGTCCAGCGCCAGCACCAGCGCGCGCTCTGCATTGAGCTCCACGCGGATCGGCCCGGGCTCAACCCCCTGGCCTTCGGCGCGCCGCGCCAGCGACTTGATCCGCACCGCGGCATAGAGCAGGTACGGCCCGGTCTTGCCCTCGAAGGAGATGAAGCGGTCGAGATCGAAGACGTAGCTCGTGGTGCGCACGTTGGAGAGGTCGGAGAACTTGATCGCCGCCACCGCTATCCTGTGGGCGATGTCCCGGCGCTCGGCCTCGGAGACATCGGCGCCGAGCTCCGCCTCCTGCATGCGCGCCAGCGCCGTCGCATCGGCCTGGGCGATCAGCTCGTGCAGCTTCAGGATGCCGCCCTCGCGCGTCTTGTAGGGCTTGCCGTCGGTGCCGTTCACCGTGCCGAAGCCCAGGTGCTCCAGCGTGCTCTCGGGCAGGTAGCCGGCCATGCCGCTCGCCCGGAACACCTGCTCGAAGTGCAGGGCCTGGCGCTGGTCGACCACGTAGAGCGACAGCTCCGGGTCGAGCGTCCGCTTGCGGTCGAGGATGGTGCCGAGGTCGGTTGCGTGATAGCCGACCTCGCCGTCGCGCTTCACCAGGATGATCGGCGGCATCTCCTTCCTGTCGCCCTCGCGGGCCACGCGGACGATCAGCGCGCCGTCGTCGGGCACGGCAATGCCGCGAGCCTTCAGGTCGGCCACGATCTCGGGGATGAGCGGCTCGGCGTCGCTCTCGCCCTTCCACAGGTCGAAGGCGACATCGAGACTGGCGCACTCGCGCTCCAGCCCCACGCGCGTCACGGTGCAGAAATGCCGCCACAGCGCGCGATAGCCAGGACGTCCGGCCTGCAGCTCCGCCGTCGCCTTGCGGTCCGCCTCGCGCCGCGCCTCGTCGGCCTTCGACCTGGCCGCGGCCTGCGGATAGAGCCGCCCCAGGTCCTCCATCGTCACCGGGCTCTCCTGCGGATAAGGCCCGGTGAAGTCCGCGTCGAAATAGGGCAGCCCCGGCTGCTCCAGCCGCAGCTCGTTGATGAGCTGGCCCATCTGCAGCCCCCAGTCGCCGAGGTGCACATCGCTTGCAACGCGATCGCCCATGAAGCGGAACAGGCGCTGGAGGCTGTCGCCGATCACGGTGGAGCGCAGGTGGCCGATGTGCATCTCCTTGGCGACGTTCCAGCCGCCGAAGTCCATCAGCACGCGCCGCGGCGTCTCGACCTTGCCCGCGCCCGCCCGCTCGTCGCGCGCGATCTCCTCGGCGCGCTCAGCCAGCCCCGCCGCGCTCAGGCGTACATTGATGAAGCCCGGCCCCGCCACCTCGGCGCTCGCCACCAGCGGCGAGGCCTTCAGCGCCTCCACAACCGCTCCCGCAATCTCGCGCGGGCTCCGCTTGGCCGCCTTCGCCGCCGCCATGGCACCGTTGCACTGGAAGTCGGCCAGGTCCGTCCGGTCCGAGCGCCGCATGGCACCCAGGCCCGCCTCCAGCCCCTGCCGCGCGAACGCCGCCCCTGCGGCCGCCGACAGCCTGCCGGCAAGATCGTTCGTATCGCTCATGCGGATCGGTCTCGCCGGGGTCAGACCCTGCGGGTCTGACCCCATGGTACAACATTTCAGATAGCGCCTGAGAGCGCTTCGGCCGGCATCCATTGAGGTTCTACCCTGGGGTCAGACCCGCAGGGTCTGACCCCGTCCGCCGCTCGCTTATTGCACCCTACGACGCAGCGCAAGGGACCCCTGACACTTCGGTGACACTCCGGGCTATCGGACACGGGGAGAGCCCGCTATGCGTTTCGGTCCGCCCGCCCCGCCTTCTCCCCCAGGACGACGCCTCTCATGCCCTCCGCTCCGGCTGCCGCGCCGTTCCGGCGCCTCGTCCTCCTCGCGGTCGCGGCCGAAGGGTTGCTCACGCTCATGGATGCCGTGATCAAGCTGCTGTCCGCGCGTTATCCGGTCCTGCAGATCGCCTTCCTGCGCTATGGCTTCGGGCTCATCGGCGCGGCGATCTACGCGGCCTGGAGCCAGCCGGGCTGGCCCACGCGCGAGGCCACGCTCTACAACGGCATCCGCGCCGTGGTGATCGTGGTCACGGCCACCTCATTCTTCTTCGCGCTGGCGCGCCTGCCGCTTGCCGACGCCATCGCGCTCAGCTTCATCTCGCCGGTGCTGACGGCGCTCCTCGGCGCCGCGCTGCTCGGCGAGCGCCTCGACTGGCGCATCGCCGCGGCGCTGGCCGCCGGCTTCGTTGGCATGCTGCTGATCGTCTCCGGCCAGATGACTGGCCAGATGAGCGGGGCCGGCCTCGACCGCGAGGCGGCCATCGGCGCGGCGGCCGTGGTCGTCTCGGCCATCGGCTACGCGCTCAACATTGTCATGCTCCGCCACCGGGCAACGCGCGATCCGCTGTCGCAGATCGTGCTGTTCCAGAACCTCGGCCCGGCGCTGTTGCTCGCTGCGCCCGTGCTGTGGGTGTGGACCCCGCCGACGCCCGTCGACACCGGCCTGTTTGCGCTGCTCGGGGCGCTCGGCGTCACGGCGCACATCATCCTGACGCATGCCTTCGCCCGCATCGAGGCCGCCCGGCTCGCTCCGGTCGGCTACGTGACGCTGGTCTGGGGGGTGCTGCTCGGGGCGTTGTTCTTCGCCGAGGTGCCGGGCCTCACCACGCTCGCTGGCGCGGGCCTGATCGTGCTTGGGACGCTCCTGGCGCGGCGCGGATGATGCGGATTGCGCAACGCGGGTGATGCGGACCGGCACGTCCGCGCCACACCACACAGTCAACAGCAAGCCCCCAGCCCGCCGCGTTGGGCTCTGAAGCATCTCGGAAGGCGTGCAGTCTGCGACGACCTCGTCTGCGTCAGTGTCGCACTTCGCCGTTGGTGCGCTGCAACCTCGCCATCTGGTCCTTCAGCTTCAGCTTCTCTCGCTTCCACAGGCCAATCTGGGTATCGTCCGACCCGGGACGCGCCAGCTCCTCCCGAATCTTCAGCTCCAGTTGCCGGTGCTTCTCGGAAAGTCTCGCGAGATCTGCGGCAAACGACATCGTAACCCTCCGAATGTGGTTGAAGGGACTTGCAGCGTGACACAAAAGTGTCGCCTTGTCTAATTGACGAGTTGTAATGGAACAGGAGTTGACGCTGCACTGCCGGTATGCTGCGGCCGGCAAGGTCCCCCCAAGTTCCCCCCAAGATCCCCAATGGCCATTGCGCCCGGGTTTGCCCTCGGTTCGCCCGCGTTCGCCCTGGCTCGCCCCGGGTCGATGATGGCTCGCCACGGGTCGATGAAGCTTGCGTAACTGTTAACTTTTTCGCTATTAACCTCGCACACCTGTGCGAGCGGTTGTCCGGCAGGACCTGGTAGGGCGATGCAGCGACCCGACGAGCGCGAGCTCCGCGAGCAATTGGCGTGGCTGAGGGCCGAGCACAGGGAGCTCGACCTCCAGATTGCGACCGAAGCCGCATCTCCTGTGTGCGACCAGCTGCAGATCAAGCGGCTGAAGAAGCGGAAGCTGGCCCTCAAGGAC
>JBAPMW010000916.1:0-2760 GCA_049278815.1 Hyphomicrobiaceae bacterium | reverse complement strand
AGCGGCGCGGCTGAGGTGCGCCCCGTCAGGCCTGCCACCGCGGCGCCGTCGGGGCGGCCTACCCACACGGCGATCGCGTAACGGCCGTCGAAGCCGACCGACCAGGCGTCGCGAAAGCCGTAGGAGGTGCCGGTCTTGTAGCAGACCTGGCCGGCCTTGGCGTTGGCGGGCGGCAGGGCGCGGCAGAGGATGTCGCGCACGTACCAGGCGGCGATCTCCGACAGCAGGCGCTGGCCGGCGGTGGGGCCGCGGGGCGCGGTGCCGTCGCGGCTGTGCTTCAATGGCACCGGCTCACCGCCGCGGGCGATCGCGGCGTAGAGCTGGGCCAGGTCCACGAGCCGCAGCCCGACGCCGCCGAGCGCCATGGCGAGCGACGGATCGGCGCCCTTGGGCAGCACCGGGTCCACGCCCGCCTGCTGCATCCGGGAGTAGAGCCGGCCGGCGCCCACCGCCTCCAGCACCTTCACGGCGGGGATGTTGAGCGAGTGAATGAGGGCGGCGCGGACGGTGACGGTGCCGTGCCACACGCTGTCGAAGTTCTTCGGCACATAGAGGCCGAAGCGCGCCGGCGTGTCCTCGATCAGGGTGTCGGGGTGGGCGAGCCCCAGCTCGAAGGCGAGACCGTAGATGATGGGTTTCAGAGTCGAGCCGGGCGAGCGCACGGCCAGCGCCATGTCGATGGCGCCGGCGCGCTCCAGGTCGAGGAGACCCGGCGAGCCGACGTAGGCGACGACCTCGCCGGTGCGGTGGTCGACCACGACGATCGCGGCCGACACGCGGCCCTCCAGCACGGCCACGTAGTCGCGCACGAGCGCCTCGAGCGCACCCTGGGCCGGGCGGTCCAGCGTCAGGCGGTGCACGATGCGGCCGGCGTGCTTGGCCACCTCGGCATCGGCCAGGTGCGGGGCCAGCATGGGGAACTCGCGCCGGGCCAGCGAGGCCGGCGGCATGGGTGCGGCCATGGCGCGGGCGGCGTCGTCGCTTAAGACGGCGCCGGCGGCCAGCAGGCGCATGAGCACGCGGTTGCGGGCGCGCCGGGTTGCCTCGGGCGAGCGGTCAGGGCGGCGCCACTCCGGCGACTGCGGGATCGCCACCAGCATCGCCGCCTCGGCGACGGACAGGCGGCGCGGCTCCTTGCCGAAGTAGGCGAGCGAGGCCGCGCGCACGCCCTCCAGGTTGCCGCCGAACGGTGCGAGCCGCAGGTAGAGGCGCAGGATCTCGTCCTTGGAGGTGCGCCGCTCCAGCCACAGGGCGAGCAGGGCCTGCCTGATCTTGCCAAGCAGCGTGCGCTCGTGGGCGCCTAACAGCAGGCGCACCACCTGCATGGTGATGGTGGACCCGCCTGACACGATGCGCTGATGGCGGACGAGCTGCCAGCTGGCCCTGAGCAGCGCCCACCCGTCCACGCCAGGGTGGCTCCGGAAGCGCTTGTCCTCGAAGGCGAGGAGCATGGCGAGGTAGCGTGGGTCGACGTCCTTCACCTCGACCGGAAGGCGCCAGCGCCCGTCCGCGGCCGCGTAGGCCCTGAGCAGCCGGTCGTTGCGGTCGAGGACGGTGACCGAGAGCGCGTCGGCGCGGGCCAGCGACAGCGGCTCAAGCCGTACCCAGACCCACGCCACGGCGCCGACGGCCAGGCACAGGAGGACGGCGATGACCACAAAGGCCGCGCGCACCACTCCAAGGAGTACAGCCTTCGAGATGAAGCGAGGAGCGCGCCGCAGCGTCCCCTCCCCCCTTGTGGGGGAGGGACAGGGGGGGGGGGATTGCAGAACGGCGAGGTTTGGGGTTCCCCCCACCCCCAACCCCTCCCCACAAGGGGGAGGGGGGCCCGGTTGCGGTTTTGGCGAGGGAGGAGGCTTCATCTCCTGGGCTTCCAAGCTTCCGGGATCCAAACCGTCTCTACTGCCCCACAACCTCCAGCCGGCCGGCGGAGGTGCGGGCGTAGCGGGTGGGGCGGTACATGTCCTCCACGGTGGCGGCGGGGTACACGAACGAGCCGGGCGTCACCGCGCGCACGATGTAGGCCACGGTGGCGCTCGCGACTGGCCCGCTGCCGTCGCCCCGCCCCCTGCCGCCGTTCCTGCCGAAGAAGTCGAAGGCGGCGACGAAGCGGTCATCGCGGAACTCGGTATGCTGCGGCGCCGCCTCGGTCTTGAGCCACGAGAAGTCCTTGGCATCGCCGGAGTCCACCAGCCGCGGGTTCTCGATCTCCAGGCCCGCCGGCAGGCGATCCACCAGCAGGATGCGACCGCCCGTGTCGGTGGCCTCCACCTTCAGCACCGCCACCAGGCGGTCGTTCTGCTTGAGCTTGGCCGTTCCGCCGGTGGCGCTGGCAAGATCCACCTTCTTGCCGTCGAGCGTGTAGTAGGTACGCTCGATGGTGAAGCCCTTGGAGATGGGCGGCTCGGGGGTGAGCGCCGCACCGATCACCGACACGACGGCACCCGTGGGGTCATCGCCGGTATTGACGACCGCCAGCGGCCCCGCTTCCAGGTCCTTCGCCGTCAGGGCGCGGATAAGCTCGCCCTTGTGCGGCTGGCCGTTGACCGTGAGCGCCAGGCCCTTGGCCTCCTGGGCGAGCGCGTGGGCCGCCAGCAGCATCCAGGCCTGCTCCTGGGTGGAGGTGTAGGTCTGCGCCGCGTAGCTCTTGGCCACCACCTCCACCAGCCGCGGCATCTCGGACTTGGCGAGCTTGCTCTCCGCGGCCAGCGTGATGAGCGCCGCCCGGTCGCGGATGCCGCTGCCGTAGTCGCGCCGGGT
>JBAPMW010000915.1:0-4028 GCA_049278815.1 Hyphomicrobiaceae bacterium | reverse complement strand
TGTGCCGGCACTACTTACCTCGGATGCGTGAACGGCGGGAGGGCGTCATACTCAACATCATCGGTGTGGCGGGAGAAGCTCTCGATACGAAGTACATCGCCGGTAGCGTTGGAAATGCGGCGCTTATTGCCTTTACCAAGGCACTGGGTTCGACCAGCATGGAAGATGGCATCCGGGTTGTAGGAATCAACCCCGGACCGGTGCTTACCGATCGACTGGTGTCCCGGATGCAGAAGCGTGCCTTGGAACGTCTGGGGGATGCAGATCGCTGGCCGGAAATTGCTTCCGCGATGCCGGGTGGACGCCCCGGCGATGTCGAGGAAGTGGCCGCCACGGCGGCATTGCTTTGCTCCCCGCTGTCGGCCTACACCACTGGAGCTGTCTTTAACATTGACGGCGGCATTTCTAACCGGCGCTGAGTCCGCAATCCAGAGGAGGGCGTGAGCGGAGCGGATCATCCACGCAACGCCGTTGCGGCGTGGCGATCGCATCGTTGCGGCGCGGCGGGCGAAGCAGGTGAGGATGCCGTCGACGCCCGCTCGCTTGAAAGCAAGCGGCGAATGGCGGGGAGAGGGGCGGCTATTGCGTCGGCGCAACGCACGGCGGCCAGTGAACGTCCTACAGCGGAACAAGCCACATTCCGGCCTTGATCGAGGCCATCGTCGCAGGATTGCCTGAGGGCATGAAGATGAAGTCGCGTTGGGGGGCACCATGCAACTGCGTCTGTTTTGGGTATTGATGATAGCGCTCCTGATCCCGGCGCAGGATGCGGGTGCCCAACAGATCAAGCTCAAGGCCAATCTGCAGTTTCCGATTGGCAATCCCACCTTCGGCGCCGGCTTGGCGCGCCTGAAGCAGGAGGTCGAGCGGCTGACCGAGAACGCCGTCGTCATCGAGATCTTCGACAAGTCGCAGTTGTTCACCTCCAGCCAGATGGTCGACGCCGTTGCGTCCGGCGCGATCGACCTCGGCATGGCGTCCTCCCAGCAGTTCACGTACAAGGTTCCCGTGGTCGGCATCCTCGACCAGCCGTTTGTGTTCAATTTCCAGGCCCTGATCGATGCCGTGGCAAAGCCCGGCAGCGGGACCAGAACGTTGGTCGACGAGGCGATCCTGGCCGAGATCGGCGTGCGCGTTCTGTGGTGGCAGACGCTCGGCAACAACGTGCTCTTCTCCAAAGGGCACGACGTGGCAGACCCGGCGCAGCTCAAGGGTCGCAGGGTGGCGGCGGCCGGCAAGCTCCCGGGTGAGTTCGTCGCATGGTGCGGCGGCGTGCCGGTCGCGCTCACCATCGAGAAGTTTGCCGACGGCTTCAAGAACGGCGCGCTCGATATGGTCGTGATCCCCTTCGTCGGCCTTCGCAACCTCAAGCTCTGGAGGTTCACGGATACCGTCACGTTTACCTCGCATGCCGCGTCGCAGTTCTTCCTCATCGTCAACGAGAGGAGATGGCAGTCGCTCTCCCGCGCCCATCGCGATGTGATTGCGGAGGTGGCGCGCAAGGTGGAGGGCGGGTTCAACGCACTCCGGGCAAAAACGGACGCTACGATCCGCGCGCTCGCAGACAGCAAGAACGTGAAGCTCAAGGAATTGACAGCCGACCAAGTGGCCGACTGGCGCGCCTGCAGCGCGGGCATGCTCGTCGACTACATGGACAAGAACGGCGAGGGCGCGCGCAAGCTCATGGACGCCTATCGCAAGCTGCGGACCGATCCGTGCTGCTCGGCGATACCGGGCGAGAACACCTTCACGCGGCGCTGAACACGAGCGGCGAACGAACCCGTCGAGCCGGTCCGGCCTGACGGGCCGCGCTCACTTCGACTTGGTCATGCCGACCGCTTCGATGGCCTCGCGCCAGTAATCGTTGTCCTTCCTGATGAGTGCCGCCATGTCCGCCGGCGTGCTCCCCATCGGGTTATAGCCGAGCTGAGCGAGCCGCTTGGCCACATCGGGCATGCGCAGGGTCTCGGTGATCTCCCGCGAAAGTTTGTCGGCGATTGCCGCCGGCGTCTTGGGCGGGGCCACCAACCCGAACCACACGGCAAACTCGAAGCCCGGCAGCACCTCCGCGATGGCCGGCACGCCGGGCACCAGCGGATCGCGGGCGCCGGCCACGGCCAGGACCTTCAGCTTGCCCGCTACATGCACCGCCATTGCGCGGGTGGGGCTGGGATCCATTATCATGTCGATATGACCGGCGACGAGATCGCGCTGCCCCTGGGCCAGCGACGTGTAAGCGACAGGCACCACGCTGATGCCGGCACGGCGCAGGAGCGCGCCCATGGCTAGGTAGGGTACGCTGGTTACACCCGGATGGGCATAGGTGAGCTTGCCGGGGTTGGCCTTGGCATAGGCGATGAGCTCGGCCAAGTTCGAGGCCGGCACCTTCGGATTGATCGTCAGCACCAGCGAGGACTGGAAAGCGACTAACACCGGTGTGAACGCGTCGGGATCGAAGGACAGCTTCTTGTATAGCCACTTGCTGGTCACCAGGGGTGCCGGCGGCGTGAACAGCAGCGTGTATCCGTCGGGCTCCGCCCTCGCGACCGCATCCGCGCCGATGTTTTGGGATGCTCCTGGCCGGGCCTCTACGACCACCGGCTGCCCCCATCTGGCTTGCAGCTTTTCGCCAATCACCCGGAACCCCAACTCGGGCTGGGAGCCTGGCGTCAGCGGCACGATGACCTTGACCACACGCGTGGGGTAGTTGTCCTCGGCGCCGGCGCCGACGGCCGTGAGCGTCGTAAGGGCCAGCACCGCCGTCGCACCGGCAATTCGTCCCATCCGCATCCAAGTCCTCGCATCTGGTCGCACTATCTGATATCTGTATACACAGCGTTAGATTGCAATACAAGGCAGAGATCGCCTGCAGGGCGACTGGCCAATTTTATCTGCATTCATCTTCATTATCAACGAGAGGACGCGGCGGATCGCCAGCGGACCCAAGGTCGACGCCGAGACCGCCCCCTTTGCGGCTGACGGCGTATGTTGGTTCAACCCCGGCGAAAGCCGGGGGCAGACCCAACACATCGGCGGGTGCGGCGCTTGTGAATGCGTTGGGTCTTCGCTGACGCTCGACCCAACCTACGCCCCGCTACGCCGCCCAGCCGGCCGATCCTCTGTATAACAGCGAGCGTGAAACTCCGCTCACGTAGCCGTCCGGCAACGCCTCTCCGGGCCGAATCTCACTAAACCTCCAATGCGCTTGCGAAAGCGTGACCATCTGACGTTGAGATGCCGGAGGCCAGAATGCGCCTGAAGCAATCGTCTGTCGTGTGCCTGATGGCCGCCAGCCTCATGGCAGCCGGCAGCCCCAAAGCAGGCGCCGCGGAGTACACCTTCTCCACCTATGGCCTCGGCGGCACCGCCTTCGGGGCGGGCGTCACGCCGCCGCCCGGCAACTACGTCTCGGCCGCGACCACCTTCTACCGCGGCAGGATCAGCGGCAATATCAACTTCGGCGGCATCGTCTTCGACGCCGGCGCCAGGGTGGAGCTCCTTGCCGGCGCCGTGAGCGGCCTCTACGTGCACGACAAGACCGTGCTCGGCGGCCATCTTGGGGTATCCGTGACGGTCCCCGCCGGCCACATCGACGTTGAGGCGACAGCCTCCGTCGGCCCCCTCTCAGGCACGCGGGAGACCAGCGGCGCGGGCCTCGGCGATGTCGTCACGCGGCTTCAGCTCGGCTGGCAGCACGGGGACTTCTCGCATCTCGTCTGGGTGCAGGCGGTGGCGCCGACCGGGCGCTACGAGCCCGGATTCTTTCCCATCATCGGCCTCCACCGTCCAGGCATCGACAGCGGCTGGGCCTTCACCTGGACCGACAAGGCCTCCAAGCTGCAATTCAACGGCGCCGTGGGCTTCAACTTCAACTTCGAGAACGACAGGACCGACTACCTCTCCGGCAACGAGGTCCACTTCGAATGGGCCGTCGGCTACGAGGCGATGCAGGGCCTCCTGATCGGCGTTGTCGGCTACGACTGGCGGCAGGTTACGGGCGACTCGGGCACCGGAGCGCGGCTCGGCCC
>JBAPMW010000914.1:0-11335 GCA_049278815.1 Hyphomicrobiaceae bacterium | reverse complement strand
GCCGACGGTGGGGTCGAGGTCGAGCTGGGCAATGTCGTGCAGCACCCAGATGAGGTGACCTTGCGCCTTGACGGCTTCCGTTTCAGGCAACGCCTTCGCCCACGCCGCAGTGTCGACATTCCCCCGCACCGCCACCGTGGGCGCGACCTTGCGCAGCCGCTCCAGCACCTCGGGCCGGCCGACGTCCCCCGCATGGATGATCAGCTCCGAGCCCCGCAGCGCCGCCAGCGCCTCGGGGCGGACCAGGCTGTGCGTATCGGAGATCAGGCCAATGAGCATCGGCGCCTCTCAGAGCCAATTCTCGGCACGAAGGCCTGGCATGCGGCCGAACTCGCGCATGTTGTTGGTGACGACAATCAGTCCCTCGCTGCGGGCGTGGCCGCCGATCTGCATGTCATGCAGCCCGCAGGGTTTTCCCATGTGCTCCAGCTCCGCGCGTAATTGGCCATAGTGAGCGGCAGCCTTGTCGTCGAAAGGCAGCACGTCCAGGCGCGCCGCGAAATTTCGGAGCTCGGTCAGGTTCCGGGCAGGGCGGGCGGATTTTTCGGCACCATAATGCAGCTCGCCGAACGCAATGCTCGAAATGCAAAGCTGCTCGGCGAGCGCATCGAATTTCTTCCGCAGCTCCGGCGGATGGGTCCTCATGACGTAGATGCAGATGGTGGTGTCGAGCATGTAGGCGAGCATCAGAGCGGCTCGCGCTCGTCGGCCGCGGGCTGCTCGCGCTCGGTCATGAAGTCGTCGCTGACACGCGGAGGGCCTTGGAAAAAATCGTCCCAGCGCTTGCCCTTGGGCACGATCAGGCGAGCGCTGCCGATCTTCAGGATATCGACCTGCTGCACGTCGTCGGGGAACGCGACGGCCTTGGGTAGCCGCACGGCCTGGGTGCGGTTGGTGATGAAGACGGTGGCGGTGGCGGTTCGATCAGACATGGGCGGACCTGTGTATATCCGGTTGGGATATACATAGGTCCGCGCGTAGGCTGGGTCAACCCGGCGAAAGCCGCGGGCAGACCCAACTACATCGGGAGGTCAGCTCTTCGGAGCGCTCTGAAGCCGGTCGAGCGCGACCATGACGGCGTCAAACCTCTCGTTCAGGAGGTCGACGAAGCGCCTCTCGGTGGCGCCGATCCTGTCGTCGAGGCGATCAATGCGCAGCTCGATCTCCGTGATCCTGGCGCCCATGCGCAGCTCAGACTCCTTGATCCTCGTCTCCAAGCGCTGCTCCGATTCGGAGACGATCTCGGCGACGGCGCGCTCGATGGTCTTCTCGCGCTCCGCCCCCTTCTCCAGGGCGGTAACGCGGCGGTCGAGGTCTTCGAGGGTGAGGGCCATGGGACGCTCCCGTCTTGTGAGACTTCGGCAACCGTGAGTTCTCTATACGTTCTTAGGGGCGTTGTCTACTGGATCTTGCCGAGGCGCGTGATATTTTGAAAGAATGAGGCGGATTGCGGCGGCGGAGTAGGTGGTCGCGGTACCAGCTCTCCGTGCTGCGTCACCCCTGAATATCCCAAATCTTGAGAGTGCCGTCCTCACTACCGGAAAGCGCTTCATGCATGCCTATTGCCCGCCAACGTCTCGATGTCCTGGTTCAACGAGCCCCAAGTTCTGCACCGCTCGCCGGATCGCGGAGATTGAGCGCCGGCTTGACGACTCGCGGCCTCCGCACGGCGGATTGGGGCACAACAAGCCGCCAGAAGATGATCCGGCACCCGTGACCGAAGAGGCCATCAACGCCGTCAAGACCGAACTTGAGAAAGAGCAGCCCGACGCCGCCGTTGTTGCCGAGAAGACCTCCTTCCTCCATGAGGCCGTCAAATGGCTAGGGCGTAAGGTTGACAAGGCGGTCGATGGTTTCATGGGCACGATCGGGAAGTTCGGCGCTGCGTCGTTTGCGTTGTGGCCTATAGCGGAGCAGGTCGGCGCGCTGGTCACGATGCTAACGCGGTGGCTGAGCATGATCTTGGGTGTTCGCTGAGAGGCCGGACGCACGGTGAGCGCAGGAAGCCCGCTCCCCTGCCCCACAAACAGCAACGGCCTGGGAGGCGATCCTAGGCCGCTGTGCAGCGCTCCGGTGCTGGCTGGCTAGGCTGGACGCTGAACCATGGTGCCTCGCCGCCCTAAGCAGCCCCCGCCCGCTCCCGCCTCTTCCGCTCGTTGGGATCAAGCCAGCGCTTGCGCAGGCGGATGGTCTTGGGTGTCACCTCCAGGAGCTCGTCGTCCTCGATGTAGGACATGGCCCTCTCCAGGGAGAGGCGCAGAGGCGGGGTGAGGATGGTGTTCTCGTCCTTGCCGGCGGCGCGGACGTTGGTGAGCTTCTTGCCCTGGATGATGTTGACGATCAGATCGTTGTCGCGCGTGTGCTGGCCGACGATCATGCCCTCGTACACCCGCGTCTGCGGGTCGATCAGCATGGCGCCGCGGTCCTGAAGATTGAACAGCGAGTAGGCGGTGGCCTCGCCGGTGGCGTTGGAGATAAGCACGCCGGTGCGCCGGCCGGCGATCTCGCCCTTGAAGGGGGCGTAGCCGTGGAACAGGCGGTTCAGCACGGCGGTGCCGCGCGTGTCCGTCAGCAGCTCGCCCTGGTAGCCGATCAGACCGCGCGTCGGCGCGTGGAATACGAGGCGCCGGCGGCCGCCGCCCGAGGGGCGCATGTCGATGAGCTCGGCGCGGCGCTCGGACAGCTTCTGCACCACCACGCCCGAGTGCTGCTCGTCCACATCGATGATCACCTCCTCCACCGGCTCCAGCCTCTGGCCGGTCTCCGGGTCGATGGCAATGACGACGCGCGGGCGCGAGACGGTCAGCTCGAAGCCCTCGCGGCGCATGGTCTCGATCAGGATGCCGAGCTGCAATTCCCCGCGGCCGGCCACCTCGTAGGCGTCCTTGCTGTCGGGCAGCTCGCTGACGCGGATGGCCACGTTGCGCTCGGCCTCCTTCAGGAGGCGGTCGCGGATGACGCGGCTCTGCACCTTGTCGCCGTCCTGGCCCGCGAACGGCCCGTCGTTGATGCGGAACAGCATGGCGATGGTCGGCGGATCGATCGGCTGGGCGGCGAAGGCAGTCTCCACCGACGGATCGCACAGCGTGTCGGCCACCGTCGCCTGGGTGATGCCGGCGATGGCCACGATGTCGCCGGCCTCGGCGAGGTCGACGCCGGTGCGCTCCAGGCCGCGGAAGGCCAGCACCTTGGTGACACGACCGGTCTCGATCAGGGTGCCGTCGCGGCGCAGCGCCTTGATGACCTGGTTGGGCCGCACGCTGCCCGATCGGATGCGGCCGGTCAGAACCCGGCCAAGGTAGGGATCGGCCTCCAGCGTGGTGGCGAGCATGCGGAACGGGCCCTTCTCGACCACGGGCGGCGGCACGTGCCTGAGCACCAATTCGAACAGCGGCGCAAGGTCGGTGCGCGGCCCGGCAGGATCGGGCGCCATCCAGCCCTCGCGGCCCGAGCCGTAAAGCACGGGGAAGTCGAGCTGCTCGTCGGTGGCGTCGAGGCTCCCGAACAGGTCGAAGATCTCGTTCAGGACGGCGTTGTGGCGCTCGTCCGGCCGGTCGATCTTGTTGATGACGACGATGGGCTCGAGGCCCTGCCTGAGGGCTTTCGAGACCACGAACTTGGTCTGCGGCAGCGGCCCCTCGGCGGCGTCCACCAGCACGATGGCGCCGTCAACCATGTTGAGGATGCGCTCCACCTCGCCGCCGAAGTCGGCGTGGCCCGGCGTGTCGACGATGTTGATGCGCGTGTCAGCCCAGACGACGGACGTGCACTTGGCGAGAATCGTAATGCCGCGCTCGCGCTCCAGGTCGTTGCTGTCGAGCGCCTGCGCTTCCACCTTCTGGTTCTGGCGGAACGCACCCGACTGCTTGAGCAGGGCATCGACCAGGGTGGTCTTGCCATGATCAACGTGGGCGATGATCGCGATGTTGCGAAGGTGCATGCGGGGCCTTTGGGGAGAGTGCGGCAGCGGCAGCTGTTGCACGGGTACGCGGCGAAAGCCATTGCTGCGTCGCACCACTGCGCGCCGCGGGGTAGCACAGTTGCGTGCGGCGCGCCAGCGGGGTGCTGCCAGCGGCGCGGTGTCGGCCCCCCCGACACCGTACTGCGACCTACCTTGGAGCCATGGTGTCAGCCGATCACCGGCTTCGACGACCCTTGAAGCAAGCATCTCCACGACCGTAGATGGCGAAGGCGAGCCTCCAGCGCGACGGGGGAGGGCACGCTGTGGCCCGCTCCTCGCTCGATTTTCTTTGTAGTCTCGCCCCTTCGGGGCTCGACTTCCGGGATGACGGGCGGTGGTCAACCGGGATGTCGGATGGCCGGCCAGCGACGCAATGCGGCTTGCCCCGGGGCATCAGCCAAAAGATAAGAGACTCAAGAACGCGCGGGGAGGGGGCGCCCATGACGAGCCATCACTCTGGCCATCGCACGAACAATCTCGTGATCATCGCCGGTGGCGGCATCGGCGGGCTGGTCACCGCGCTGACGCTGCATCAGATCGGCGTGCCCTGCCTCGTGCTGGAGGCGGTTGAGGAGATGCGGCCCCTCGGCGTCGGCATCAACCTGCAGCCCAATGCGGTGCGCGAGCTCTATGAGCTGGGCTTCACGCGCTGGCAGCTGGACCGGGTGGGCCTGCCGGCCAAGGAGTGGGCGCTGGTAGGGCTCAACGGCAACGACATCTACTCCGAGCCACGCGGGCTGCTGGCCGGCTACAACTGGCCGCAGTACGCGGTGCACCGCGGCCGCTTCCACGTGGCCCTCTACGACAAGGCGGTGGAGCGGATCGGCCGCCAAGCGGTGCAGCTCGGCGCCCGCGTCACCGGCTACGGCAAGGCCGCCGGCGGCGGCGTGACGGTGCACGTGGAGCACGCCGACGGCTCCACCTCCGAGGCTGCCGGCACGCTGCTCATCGGCGCCGACGGCATCCATTCGGCCGTCAGGACGCAGATGCACCCCTCCCAGCCGCCGATCCACTGGGGCGGGGCAGTGATGTGGCGCGGCACCACCCAGGCGCGGCCGATCCGAACGGGGAGCTCCTTCGTGGGGCTCGGCACCCATCGCCACCGCATCGTGCTCTATCCGATCTCCCATCCCGACCGGCTGACGGGCCTCTCGACCATCAACTGGATCGCCGAGGTGACCATGGATAACAGCGAGGGATGGAATCAGGACGGCTGGTTCCGCCAGGTGCCGAGCGAGGAGTGCCTGCCCCATTTCAAGGACTGGGTCTGGGACTGGCTCGACGTGCCCGCTTTGCTCAGGGACGCCGACACCGTGTTCGAAAACCCCATGATCGACCGCGATCCTGTCCCCACTTGGGCTGACGGCCCGGTGGCGCTCCTCGGCGATGCCGCCCACGCCATGTACCCCACCGGCTCGAACGGCGGCAGCCAGGCGATCGTCGACGCGCGCGTGCTCGGCGCCGCCATGGTTGAGCACGGGGTGACCCCCGACGCGCTCGCCGCCTACGACGCCCGGCTGTGCGGGCCGATCTCGCAGCTCATCCTGCGCAACCGCGGTGCGGGGCCGTTCGGCCTCCTCAACATGGTGGACGAGCGCTGCGGCGGCACCTTCGCCAGCATCGACGACGTGATCCCACCCGAGGAGCGCGCCCAGTTCATGGCCGGCTACCAGGCCGCCGCCGGCTTCGCCAAGGACGCCCTCAACGCCGCCCCGCCGACCATCCCGCACGGGGCGCGTGCGCGCGGCGGTGCCAGACCCCTCTGGGTCTGACACCATGGCCTAAGCGCGGGTTCGTGCAACGGTGTCAGACCCGGAGGGTCTGACACCCATGATGGGTAGCTAGGCCGCCGCCTCAACCTGCTTCGCCGCCTCGGTCTTGCCGATGGCGATGGTCCGGGGCTTCAGCCGCTCGGGCACGTT
The DNA here is from genome assembly GCA_049278815.1 of Hyphomicrobiaceae bacterium. GTDB lineage: Bacteria > Pseudomonadota > Alphaproteobacteria > Rhizobiales > Hyphomicrobiaceae > AWTP1-13. The sequence goes on along the minus strand of JBAPMW010000914.1, from coordinate 5,452 downwards.
CCGCACCAGATCGACGTGGAGCAGGCCGTCCTGGATGTCGGCGCCCTTCACCTCGACGTGGTCGGCGAGCTGGAAGCGGCGCTCGAAGTTGCGCGCGGCGATGCCGCGGTGCAGGTAGCGGCGCTCCTTGTCCTCGGGCTTCCTGGCGCCGGTGACGCTCAGCGTCTGCTCCTTCACGTCGACGCGCAGCTCATCCTGCGAGAAGCCGGCCACCGCCATGGTGACGCGATACTCGTTCTCACCGAGCCGCTCGATGTTGTAGGGCGGATAGCCCGCGGCGGTCTGGTCGAGGCCCGTCACCTGGTCGACGAGGTCGAACAGGCGGTCGAAGCCGACGGTGGAGCGATAGAGGGGGGAAAGGTCGATGGGTCGCATGACAGGTGTCCTCCGATAGAAGCGACGTATGTCAACTGCCTGCCCCCGGGATTGAGCCCGGGGCCGGTCACTCACCTGCCCCGAGGGGCCAGGCAGCGGTTGTGCGCACCCGGTCAGCGGCATGCGCGAGGCAATATCTAGGTGGCGCCGGCGCGGCTTCAAGAGGCGGTCAAGGGAGAGCGGCCCCGTCGACCTATCGACAAAGCTGCGACGGGCGCGCCAGTCACAAAGCGTTACGCTGCCGACAAGCCCAGGCTACCTGGGGAAGCGTAGCGTCCAAGACCTGTGGACTGTCGGAGAGGAATGGGAGCGCGGTTGCAGCATCGCCCGCCCAGTTGTCATTAACCGGTCGTTAACTCTTTGCTTTTGGCTAATATTCTCGCCATCTCCGGGGTTGTGTGCTAGCTTCAACTTATCTGTACATGTGTCGGGGCGAGGGCTGTAACCTCGAGAGGAGAGTACCGATGAAAAGGTGGGTGTTGGCGGCAGGTCTGCTCGCTGCCGCGCTTGCGCCGCAGGCATTGGCAGCAGATCTCGACGACGGGGGACCGCCGCCGTCATGGAAGGGACCGTCGTGGAAGGATGGCGCCTACGGCTATCCGCCCAAGAGCATCGCCCCGCCGCCGGGCTATTACCATGATGAGGACGACGACGATCGCCCGTACAGGAAGTACGAGGACGACGACGACGACGACGGGCCCTCGAAGAAGTACAGCGACGGGCCGCCGCACAAAGGCAGCTGCGTGCGCAGCGAGCAGGTGCGCGACCGGCTGACCAGCGCCGGCTGGCGCGACTTCCATGCCGGCAAGGCCGTGAACCAGACGACGGTCACGCTGCGCGCCCGCCGGCCGAGCGGGCGGCTGTTCGAGCTGAGACTAGACCGCTGCAGCGGCGAGATCCTGCACGCGCACGCGCTGAACGGGCCGCCGCGACCCTACTACGGCTTCAAGGGTCCCGACCGTCCGCCCTCTGGAGGCCCCTATGGCTACGGCCCCCCCGGCTACATGGGACCGTATGCCTACGGCGGGCCATACGGGTACGGCAAGCAGCCGCCAAGCTGGGACTGGGACGATGACGAGGATTGATCCAAGCCTGCTCGACGTGACAACCGGCTTGGCGTAACGGTAAGCCGGCGGCGCCAGACAGCGTCTCCACCAGCGGGAGACGATCCGAGGCGCTGCCGGGTCGCCGGCAAGGCCGACCGTCACGGGAGAGGGCGATGGATCTGGTTGCGCTGGCAAAGAACCCTGTCCCGAGCGGCGCCCAGGCCGGCTACTTCAAGAGCCACGACGGTCTCAGGCTGCGTTTCGCCCGCTGGCGGCCCACGCGCGGGCCGCAGCGGGGCACCGTGTGCGTATTCCAGGGGCGCGGCGAGTTCATAGAGAAGTACTTCGAGGTGGTCGCCGACCTGCGCCGCCGGGGCTTTACCGTCGCAGCCCTGGACTGGCGCGGCCAGGGCGGCTCCGAGCGGCTCCTCTACAATTCGCGCAAAGGTCACGTCCGCTCGTTCGCCGACTACGACCGCGACCTCGCGGCCTTCATGAAGGAGGTCGTGCTGCCCGACTGCCAGCCGCCCTTCGTCGCGCTGGCGCACTCCATGGGCGGCCACATCCTGCTGCGCAACGCCGTCATGGCGGACTCCTGGTTCGAGCGCATGGTGCTGTCGGCACCCATGATTGCCATTGCTCGCCAGGAGCTGCGCTATCCGCCGCCTGTGCCGCGCCTCTATGCCGAGATCATGTGCGTGCTGGGCCTCGGCCGCCTCTATGCGCCCGGCGGCAGCGACGACGCTTTCGAGGCGGAGGAGTTCGAGGACAACAGTCTCACGTCCGACTTCGAGCGCTACGCCCGCAACAGGATGGTGATCGAGTCGGCGCCCCGCCTGGGCCTCGGCTCGCCGACGCTCCGGTGGCTGCGCGCGGCGCTACGGTCGATTGCCCGGCTGACCGCGCCCGACTACCCATCCCAGGTCAAGGTGCCGCTGCTGCTCTTCGCGGCCGGCATGGACACCGTCGTCTCGACGACACACATCGAGGAGTTCGCGCTGCGCCTCAAGATCGGCGCCCACGTGCTGATCCCCCAGGCGCGGCATGAGATCCTGCAGGAGACCGACGAGGTGCGCAAAGACTTCTGGGCCGCCTTCGATGCCTATCTCGGCGTGGATGCGCCGGCAGCTTAGGCCGGCGCAACGCTGTAGCGCCGCGCAGCGCGCTAACGGTGGCGCACCGGGCGGTAGACCCCGCTGATCGGATCGTACTCCAGCGCCCCCATGTCCTTCTCCAAGGACCGGGCGGCGGCACGCTGCATCTGGTCCTCGGCCCGGCGGACCTCCGCGGCGATCATGCGGGCCGGGCGCCAGAGCCACCGATATCCTGCGTAGATACCCGCTCCCACCAAAGCCAACACCATCAACTGTGGCACCGCTTACCTCCTGAGAGCTGACGCCCTACTACCTTGCGCAAACCTACTCCGCCTTAGAGGCCAAATCGCGACCAAAGCGCCCGCGCCTCGACCGCTGAGATAAGATCATCGGCGAACGACGGCGCAAAAGCAAATCCCTCGTTCGTGATAGTCTCGAAGGATGGAAAACGGCGCAGGCGCGACAGGAGCCCGCCGGCAGCCAGCGGCACCGGCTTCAAGCGCACCTTCTGGCCATGCAGCTCCCGCATCTTGCTGCGCAAATCGGCGAGACCGTCGATCAACCCCAGCTCGTGCGCTTTTGCCGCTGACCAGAAGCTGCCCGAGAACAGCTCCTCCTCGGGTGCGTTGAGCTTGCCCGCGCGCCGCTCCTTGACCACGCCGGTGAAGACCTCGTGCACGTCCTGCTGCAGCTCCTTCAGCAGCGCCACGTCCTCCGGCCGCTCAGGCCGGAAAGGGTCGAGCGCGCCCTTGTCCTTGCCGGCGGTGTGGACGCGGCGCTCGATGCCGAAGCGATTGATGAATTTGTCGAGACCGAACCCCGCCGAGATCACGCCGATGGAGCCGACGATGGAGGAGGGATCGGCGTAGATCTCGTCACCCGCCAGCGCGAGGAAGTAGCCGCCGGAGGCCGCGATGTCCTCGCAGAACACATAGACCCGCTTCTCCTTCTCCTTGGCGAGCTGGCGGATGCGCCTGAAGATGAGATTGGACTGCACCGGCGAGCCGCCCGGCGAGTTCACGACCACGGCCACGGTGGGCAGCCGCGACATGTTGAAGGCCTTCTCGATCGGCCCCGCCACCGCGGCGAGCCCCAGCCCCGGCCGCAGCGGCGTGGCCATGCCGATGGGGCCGGTAAAGCGCAGAACCGGCACGGTGGGGGTGCGGCGGAAGAGGCCCATCGGATGTCCTCAGTGGCAACGGGGGAAGGCTCCCTCCGCATGAGAAAATGGGGTGCCGCCCGGCTCGCGCCAAGGCTAAGCAGGGTTTCTTCACGACGCCAACGGACGGGCCATTCGCGCCGGGCTGCCTGGATCGGGGCATGAGGCTGTCGTTAAACTTGCACGGAGGGGGCCGGTGTGCGAATCGATTTGCGCGGTTGGGTTGCGTCGCGTTGGCTTGAGCAGGGGAAGCGGCGGCGTGAGACCGGTCAAGCGGATCAGACGGCGACAGGTCAGGGTCGAGACCAGCGGGCAGTTGGGGCTGTTTTGCGCCGATGCGGCACCGCCCCAGTTGAAGCCGCAGGGCGACGCGGAGACGGCGATCCGTTTCGTCGAGGCCGATGCCAGCCGGATCATGCTCGGCGGGGTGCGGCTCGCTTGCGCGGGCGAGCCGAGTCCTTTTGGGCCGCCTTCTGGCTGCCGCCCTGCGCTGCCTCGCCGCCGCCCGCTCCGCGCTGCGGACGCACCTGCGTCGCCTCCTGACTGCCCTCGTCCCCCAATCCCAGGAGCCACCCATGCTTAACGACGGCCTCACAAGGGGGCAGGGGACGCTGCGGCTCGCGCGCTGCCCCATAGTCTGCACAGCGCAACCCACGGTGACACATGGCTGAGCCCAAAACCGCCCCCTTGGCGGAGGCGGCGCGCCTGATGACGGTATGCAACGCCTGCCGCTATTGCGAGGGGCTGTGCGCGGTGTTCCCGGCCATGGAGATGCGCCGCGTCTTCCCCGCCGGCGATCTCAACTACCTCGCCAACCTCTGCCATGCCTGCGGCGCCTGCTACATCGACTGCCAGTTCTCCCCGCCGCACGAGTTCAATGTCAACGTGCCGCGCGTGCTGGCCGAGGTGCGGGCCGAGTCCTATGCCGCCTATGCCTGGCCGCGCGCGCTGTCGGGCCTGTTCGCAAGGAACGGCCTTGCTATCAGCCTCATCGCGGCGCTGTCCGTGGCCGCCTTCATCGCCGGGTTCGTCGCCTGGCACGATCCGGCCGCCCTGCTCGCCGTGCACACGGGGCCCGGCGCCTTCTACCGGCTGATGCCGCACAACACGATGGTGGCGATCTTCGGCGCCGCGTTCCTCTACGCCATCGTCGCATCGGTCATGGGCATGCGTGCGTTCTGGCGGGACATCGGTGAGCCGCTGGGGGCTCTCGCCCAGCCCACCTCGCTCTGGCAGGCCGTGAAGGACGCCGCAACGCTGCGCTATCTCGATGGCGGCGGCGCCGGGTGCTTCAACGAGGACGATGCGCCGACGGACCGGCGCCGGCTCTATCATCACCTCACGTTCTACGGCTTCCTGCTCTGCTTCGCGTCCACCTGCGCAGCGACCGTCTACCACTACGGCCTGGGGCGCGTCGCGCCTTATGCCTGGTACGACCTGCCGGTGGTGCTGGGCACGCTCGGCGGCATCGGCCTCATCGTCGGCCCGGTGGGTCTCATGGCCGCGAAGATGCGCCGCGACCCGGAGCTGGCCGACCGGGCGAGCCTCGGCATGGACGTGGCCTTCCTGGCGATGCTCTTCCTCACCGGCCTGACGGGCCTCGCCCTGCTGGCCCTGCGCGAGACGGCGGCCATGGGTCTCCTCCTTGCGCTGCATCTCGGCGTGGTGCTGGCGCTGTTCCTCACCTTCCCGTACGGGAAATTCGTGCACGGCCTCTACCGCTTCCTGGCGCTGGTGCGATATGCCAGGGAGCGGCGGATGCTGCAGTGAGGAGGTGT
>JBAPMW010000913.1:0-2858 GCA_049278815.1 Hyphomicrobiaceae bacterium | reverse complement strand
ACGGGTGCTCCTTCTCGGCGGTGAGGTCTGGCCTGGGTCCTGACGCCTCCGCACGGTCCACCGCTTCCGGCTTGACCGTCGCTTCCGTGCGCGAGGCTGCTTGGGGCTCGATCCAGGTCTCGGCGGCGGGGACGTAGGGGGGAGCCTCCGCCCCGCGGCCGATGGGAATCGGCAGATCGACCAGCAGGATGCTCGCCAGGACGGCGCACGCGACGAGGCCGCCGGTGCGCGTCAGCCCCCACAGCGTCCCTTTGGCGCACGTCCCGGCCAACGGCTGGTCATGAACCTGGTTCATGTGTCGGCCTCCTCGCGGGCGCCGGCCCGCGCGGGGTGGCGCGGCGGTCGCGGTGCATTTATTTGCGAGCATCTGTTTGGGCGCATTTGCTTGAGTGGCGAGCGGCTGCGCGTTCCGTTCGCCGTGCGGGGCGGCCGTTCCGCGCCTCTCGCCGTCGGGCTCGCCTCGCCGATGCGGCCGGTGCCCCGACAGGCACCGCACCGGGTGTGCCTCTGTTGAGGCGTTAGATGGCGGGGCCGCCTTCTCTGTGCAGTCCCCGGTTCAGGGGAGACTTTTCGCCTGCCGGGCGCTCCCAGGGCGCCCCGAGGCACCTCCAGGGTCCCGCCGAGCGAAGCGCGCCTGCGGCCGATCGAGGTTGCGGTGCACCGTCTGCCCGCGTATGGCCTGCGGCGAGAGCAGCGCGAGGGATACGCAGGAAAGAGAGAGCAAGCGGGACCGGGATGCACGACGTCACCTTGGAGCAGGTCGCCCTCTTCCTCGCCGCCGCGGTGGTCGCGGCGCCGCTCGCCAAGCTCCTGCGCGTCGGCAACGTGCTTGGCTACCTGCTGGTGGGCGTGCTGATCGGCCCCGCGGTGTCGGGCCTCGTCTCCGACGTGAAGTCGGTGCTGCACTTCGCCGAGTTCGGCGTGACCCTGCTGCTGTTCGTCATCGGCCTGGAGCTGCGGCCGCGGCGGCTGTGGGCCATGCGGTCGGCGATCTTCGGCCTGGGCAGCCTGCAGGTCGCGGTGACGGGTATCGTCCTGGCGGCGGTCGCGTTGGTGTGCGGCCTGGCCTGGCAGGCCGCCCTGTTCGCAGGCCTGGCGCTGTCGCTCTCCTCCACGGCCTTTGCCCTGCAGGTGCTGGAGGAGAAGGGCGAGCTGGCCCTGCGTCACGGCCGCCTGGGGTTCGCCGTGCTGCTGTTCCAGGACCTCGCCGCCATCCCGCTGATCGCGCTCGTCCCGCTGTTCGCCGTCAGTGCGGCGGAGGCGGCACGCTCCATGGAGCTCGCCTCGGCCGCCAAGGCCATCGGCGTCATCCTGGCGGTCGTGCTGGTCGGCCGCTACCTGCTCAACGGCATGTACCGCCTGGTCGCGCGCACCCGCGTGAGGGAGGCGATGACGGCCAGCGCGCTCCTCACCGTCATCGGCGTGACGCTCGTCATGCAGCAGGCCGGGCTGTCGGCGTCGCTCGGCGCGTTCATCGCCGGCGTGCTGCTCGCGGACTCCGACTACCGCCACCAGATCATGGCCGACATCGCGCCGTTCGAGGGCCTGCTGCTCGGGCTGTTCTTCACCGCCATCGGCATGTCTCTCAACCTCGGCCTCGTCGCCTCGTCGCCCGCCCGCGTGCTCGCAGTGGTTGCCGGCCTGCTGGCGATCAAGGCCGCGGTATTGTTCATCCTGGCACGCCGCGAGCTCGACTCGGGGCCTGCCCGCCGCCTGGCGCTCGCCCTCTCGCAGGGCGGCGAGTTCGCCTTCGCTCTGTTCACTGCCGGGCTGGCGGAGCGCGTCCTCGATAAGCCGACCGTCGACCTGCTCTCCGTCGCCGTCACCCTCTCCATGGCGGCCACGCCGCTGCTCCTGCTCCTCGACGAGCTTCTCACCGCCAAGGCCGCGCCGGCGCGCGCTTTCGACGAGCTGCCCGACAAGACCGGCCACGTGGTGTTGGCGGGCTTCGGCCGCTTCGGCCAGATCGTCGCCCGCATCCTGATCGCCAAGCGCATCCCGGTCACGGCACTCGATGCCGATCCGGAGCAGGTGGATTTCGTGCGCAAGTTCGGGGCGCAGATCTACTATGGCGATGCCAGCCGGCCCGAGATCCTGGAGGCGGCACAGACCGGCAAGGCGCGCGCCTTCGTGCTCGCCATCGACGACGTGGAGGCGTCGCTGCGCACGGCCAGGCTGGTGCGCCAGAACTATCCGCACGTGCCGATCTATGCCCGCGCGCACGACCGCCGCCATATCCACCGGCTGATGGACCTGGGGATCAAGCACACACGGCGCGAGATGTTCCTCGCCTCGCTCGACCTGACGCGCGAGGTGCTGCGCGGCCTCGGCCTGCCGGAGCGCGAGGTGCGCTATACGGTGGATACCTTCCAGACCATGGATCGCCGCCGGCTGTACGAGGACTATAAGAACTACACGGATTTGGAAAAGCTCAGGGAGCGCGCCCAGACCTACGCTCAGGAGCTTGAGGAGCTGTTCGCCAACGACGCTGCCGAGCACCCCAAGCGGCCCGAGGACGCGACCAAGGCTTGAGGGCAGATCGATGGGCGAACCGCCGCCAACACGCGAGGAAGAGACCCATGACCATGACCCGACGAGCCCGAGCCCTGACAGGCTTGTGCGCGCTCGCCGCCTTCGTCGCCGTGGCGTTGATGGGTCCGGCAGTCGTGGCGGCGCAGGAAAAGGCCTCCACGGCGGATGCGGCGAGCAAGCTCCCCGCTCTCCTCGCCGAGCGCCTCACCCCGGCGCAGCAGAAGACCTACCTGGCCTGGCGCGAGGCGCGCAGCACCTACGAGCGCGCGCTCCGCGCCTACTGGCGCAAGGTGGAGAGCAAGCGCGGCGGGCGCAGGGCCAAGCGC
>JBAPMW010000912.1:0-1535 GCA_049278815.1 Hyphomicrobiaceae bacterium | reverse complement strand
GTCCATGGGGCGGTCGGCGTATTTCAGCATGAGGCGCTCCAGGTCGGGGAGATCATTGTCCACGATGGGTAGCACAGCTATGGAGCGCGAACGGGCGAGACCCCAGGCAGCCTGCAGGCGATGTGGCGAGCCCGATTGGTGATGAAATACCTCGGTCAAAACAGCGGCCGTCGTCGCCAATGGATGGCGAACGCTCCTGAAAGCCTCAGTACAGGCAGTATGCCAACGGTCGCTGGTATCGAGCAACCCTATGAATGCGCCAGAATCAATCAGAGCGTGAGGGCGCATCGCGCTGCAATCGTCTGTGCTTCGCAATTATCTTGGCACGTACGCGCTCCTTGACCCGCTCAGAGCCATAGGGATCTCCCGAGTTGATCGATCCAATCCATTTCTCGGCCTCTTCGTGGAGCCGACGCTGCAGCGCATCGTCGTCCTCATCGCGCGGACCGCGACCGAACCACTCGCGGACTATCCGATCGAGCAGCGCGCCAACGCTCATCTTCTCGGCGCGAGCCTCCGCCTCCAGACGCTGCTTGAGGCCTGGATCGAGGCGCCAGCTATAGACTTCCGTCTTGCTCATGCACTACACTGTAATGCAGCCGAGACGCGAAGTCAAAAGGAGGTCGACCAGAGGGCTGCCAACGCGTCCGGCAGCTCCGCCAGCGAGTCGATGACAATGTCGGCCTGCACGGCCTCGGGCCAATGCCGTTGCACGTCGGCCCACATTCCTCGGCGCAGGAACACACCGGTCATGCCCGCCCGCTTCGCCGGCAGGACATCGTTGTCGATGCGGTCGCCCACGTAAGCGATCTCACGGCCCCGCAGCCCCACAGCCTCGATGATGCGCGCGAAGAAGGCCGGTGATGGCTTCTCGACACCCCACGTGCCGGAGCTGGCGACGAAGTCGGCGGCAGCGCCCGCCTCGACTAGAAACCGCTCCGTGTCCGGCGACGTGTTGCCGACAATGCCGACGCGGAGCCCCCGGCGTTTCAGCTCGCGGAGACAGGGCAGCGCATCGGAGTGGAAATCCTCGCCCCAGAATCCGGGCTCGTCGCCCGACGGCCCGCCTCGGCGGCAGCAACGTCGAGGCCGGGCCGAAACAGCTCGAACACGCGCCGATGGTGCTCGCCGCGCTCTATGACGCCCGCCAATGCCTCCAGGAACCGCGCGCGCGGCACGCCGAGCCAGTCCGCCCAGCGCTGCCACATACCGCGCTCGTCGATCAGGGTCTCGCCAACGTCGAGGACAACGGCACGGATCGTCATCGTAGTCGCCTGGGCTGCCGGGCCCACACCCTGCCAAGTTGCTGGCCGCCGAGCTAGCCCATCGGCTCACGCCGCCCCCGCGGCGCCGGCGCGCAGGAGCTTGTAGGTGATGGAATCGATCAGCGCCTCGAAGCTGGCGTCGATGATGTTGGAGGAGACGCCGACGGTGAACCAGCGCTCGCCCGTGGCCCGGTCGCGGCTCTCCACCAGGACGCGCGTAACCGCCTCGGTGCCGCCCGTCAGGATGCGCACCTTGTAGTCCGCCAGCTC
>JBAPMW010000911.1:0-18566 GCA_049278815.1 Hyphomicrobiaceae bacterium | reverse complement strand
GCGTAGATCTGGTGATGATTCGCTCCGTGTTTTAGAGGTAAAGCGCAAAATAAAGGTAAATCAATGATTTATGGCGAATGGCGAATGGCGAATGGACCGCTCCCCCAGCTGCTCTGCCATTCGCGATCGGCCATTCGCCATTGCCCATTCGCGTCACAGCCACCCGGCCAGCTCGCGCCTCACAATCCTCTCGATCATGCCCACGCCGAGCGGGCCAGCGTTGAGGCAGGGGATGTAGGCGAATTTCTCGCCGCCGTTGTTGAGAAAGACCTGCCGGTTCTCCATGTTGAGCTCCTCCAGCGTCTCCAGGCAGTCGGCGGCGAAGCCGGGCGCGACGATGGCGAGGCTCCTCACCCCCGACCTGGCGAGGCGCTGCATCGTGTCGATGGTGTAGGGCTTGAGCCACGGGTCGCTGCCGAACTGTGACTGGTACGTCATGTGCCAGCGGGCCTCGGGCCAGCCCAGCCGCTCGCGCACGAGCCGCGCGGTCTCTTGGCAATGGTTGGGATAGGGATCGCCCTGCTCGGCATACTTCTCCGGCATGCCGTGGAAGGACATGAGGAGCGCCTCCGGCTCGAAGTTGAGCTTATCGAGGTGCTCGCGCATGGAGGTGGCAACGGCGTCGACGTAGGCGGGCTCGTCGAAGTAGGGCGGGGCGACGCGCACCGCGGGCTGCCAGCGCAGCGCCATGAGGGCGCGGAACGCCTGGTCGCAGGCGGTGGCGGTGGTGGCGGCGGCGTACTGCGGATAGAGCGGCACCAGCAGAATGCGGTCGCAGCCCTCGGCCTGCAGCCGGACCAGGCGCTCCGCTACGGTGGGACTGCCGTAGCGCATGGCCCAATCCACCACGATGCGCTCGTCGGCCAGCGCGGCTCCCAGCTTCTCGGCCTTCTCGCGCGTGATGGTCTTGAGCGGCGACTCGTCTCGCTCCCGGTTCCAGATCTTGGCGTAGTCCTTGCCCTTCCGGCCCGGACGCACCGTCAGGATGATGAGGTTGAGAACGAGCCACCACTTGAGGCGCGGCTCCTCGATCACCCGCCGGTCGGAGAGGAACTCCTTGAGGTAGCGGCGCATGGAGCGGTAGTCGGTGGCGTCGGGCGTGCCGAGGTTCATAAGCAGCACGCCGACGCGGCGCGCTTGGGCGGGGCTATCCGCGCTGACGTTCTGGCTCATGCAAGGCGGCTCCCTGGGGTTGGCGCCGGAACGTAGGCGGTCGGCGCCGGCACGTAGGGTGCGATGCGGCGAAGCGGCATCGCACCGGTGCTCCTTCACTCAGGCTCGGTGCGATCGCGCTGCGCCCGATCGCACCCTACGGCTAGGGCGCCCCGACCTTGGGTCGGCCGACGCTGACATAGGTGAAGCCGTGCTCGGCCATCGCCTCCGGCCGGAAGATGTTGCGCAGGTCGACCACGATGGGGCGCTTCAGCAGCGTCTTGAGGCGGCCCAGATCCAGGCTGCGGAACACCGCCCACTCGGTCATGACGACCAGGGCGTCCGCCCCTTCGGCGCAGGCGTAAGGATCGTGGGCGTATCCGACGCCGTCAAGTATGGATTTGGCGTGATCCATGCCCTGCGGGTCGTAGGCGCGCACCTTGGCGCCCGCATCCTGCAGTGCGGTGATGATGGAGACGGCGGGGGATTCGCGCATGTCGTCGGTGTCGGCCTTGAAGGTCAGCCCCAGCACGGCGATGGTGCGCCCCCTGACGCTGCCGCCGCACACGGCGATCACCTTGCGCGCCATGGCGCGCTTGCGCTGGTCGTTGATGGAGATGATGGTCTCGATGGAGCGGATCGGCACGCCGAAATCGAGCCCGGCCTTGAGGAGCGCCAGCAGGTCCTTGGGGAAGCAGGAGCCACCGTAGCCGGGCCCCGCGCTCAGGAATTTCGGGCCGATCCGGTGGTCGAGGCCGATGCCGTTCGCCACCTCCTGCACGTCGGCCTCGGCCTGCTCGCACAGGTCGGCGATCTCGTTGATGAAGGTGATCTTGGTGGCCAGGAAGGCGTTGGCGGCGTACTTGATGAGCTCGGCGCCGCGGCGGGCCGTGAACAGGATCGGCGTCTTGCTGGCAAGCGGGCGGTAGAGCTCGCCCATGATCGCGCGCGCGCGCGCCTCGTCGGTGCCGATCACGACGCGGTCGGGCTGCATGAAGTCCTCGATGGCCGCGCCCTCGCGCAGGAACTCCGGGTTGGAGACCACCGAGATGTCGGCGTCGGGCCGGATGTCGGCGATGATGCGCTGGATCTCGTCGCCGGTCCCCACAGGGACGGTCGACTTCGTCACGAGCACGGTATGGCCGCGCGCGGCGGCGGCGATCTCGCGCGCCGCCTGGTAGACGTAGCTGAGATCGGCGAGGCCGTCGGCGGGACGGGACGGCGTTCCGACCGCGATGAAGACCGCGGCGGCGTCCTTGACGGCATCGGCTGTGCCCGTGGTGAAGGACAGCCGGCCCTCGTGTACGTTCTTGGCCACCAGCTCCGCCACTCCCGGCTCGTAGATCGGCATCACGCCCTGGCGCAGCGCCGCGATCTTGGCGGCGTCCTTGTCGACGCAGGTCACCGTGTGGCCGAGCTCGGCAAAGCAGGCCCCGGACACCAGTCCGACATATCCCGAGCCGATCATCGCCACGCGCATCGGATGTATTCCCCTCGCTGTTGGTCGCTCGTGCCCCCTCGGTGGCGGAGCATTCTAGGCTGCCCTTGAGGCCGTCAGCAAATGTCGCCGCCAGCATTTGTCGCGGGAGCGGCGGGGCTGGAACGGCACCGGCCGCTAGCAGCGACGGGGGCGTCACGGCTGCGCAAGGTCGCCGTAGAGATGGTACTCGGCGGCCGGGCCGGAGACGACGAGCGTCCAGTGCGCGAAGTCGGCGGCGCTGGGGCAGCTGTTGCCGTGGCCTTGAAGGATCAGCGTGACGAGCTGACCCTTGCCCATGCCGGGAGCGAAGATGCCGGTCCCGGCCACCGGCGAGGTCAGCCGCCACTCCTTGTAGAGCGCCGGCCCCAGACCGCCCTCCCGCTCGCCGCGGCGCGGGTCGACCTCGAACACCGCGATCGACCTGGGGATGGCCAGCATCAGCGTTCCCGAGCGTCCTTGTGCGTCGCGGAGCGAGAACACCCAGCGGTCCGCTCGCTGGGCGACGCTCAGGTCATAGCGCGAGGAAGGTGTGGCGATGCCCTTGATCATGTCCGCGTCGGCCTCGCCGGTAAAGAGGTGCGCGACAGGCCCGAACCGCACCTGGTCGATCTCGCTGCGCCTGAAGCCCTCCAGCTTATGGACCCCGACGTTGCGCTGGCCGGTGTTGGTGCAGCAGGCGCACGCCTGTGCGGCCGATGGCGCTCCCGTTCCGGCCCACACGACTACGAGGGCCGACAGCAGAGCATTTCGCGAGCCCATGGGAGAGTCCTGATGCTCTGCCGAGCCCGAGCCGACAGCGAGGCTGCCCGCGAGGCGATCGCTAGCGAAGCGGGCCGATATGAGTCCTCATGCCTGTAAGAGACTTGTCCGCGCGCGAGAGAGGGCGCCAAGCATAGTACAACGCCTGCCCCAGCGGTCCGGACGGGAAAATCACGTAGGTCTTCTGGTCCGCCTGCCGGACCTCCTGTTGAGTCTGCCGGAAGGCGGCATAGGCGCCAACGTAAATGACCAGCAAGACAATCAGAAGCTTCGCTACGCTACCCATTTTGGAACTCCGTTGCGCTGACGTCCTCACGCGCGCGGGAGGGAGCACCACAATTGTGGCCTTCGTATTGTTGTCATTGCTGCGGCGTGAACCCCGAGGCCTTGACGGCGGGCGCCCACAGCTCGGAATCCGCCTTCTGGATGCGGCCGAGGTGCCGGTGGGGACGAGGCCGAAGGCCTGGAGGCGCTCCTTGATCTGGGGAGACCGAACCGCCCCGGCGACGCCGGCGCTGAGGCGCGCCACCAGGGCCTCGGGCGTGCCGGCGGGGGCGAACACGCCGTACCAGCCGGTGGCGATCAGGTCGAAGCCTGCCTCCTTGAGGGTGGGGACGTCCGGCAGGAACGGCGAGCGTTCGGCGGCCGAGGTGGCCAACGCCTTGATGCGGCCTGCCTTGTGCTGCTCCAGGACATCGGCGGTGGTGGTGAACACGACGGGAATCTGGCCGCCGACGAGGTCGGTCATGGCGGCGGCCGAGCCGCGATAGCCTAGGTGGCGCAGATCGATGCCAGCGGCCCTGCCAAACGACACGCCTAGAAAATGCGGCAACGTGCCGGCGCCGGGCATCCGTAGGTGCCCTTGTCCGGGTTGGCCTTCAGCCAAGCCACCAGCTCCGCGAGACTCCTGACCGACACCTGCGGCCCCACAGCCACCGCGAAGTCGTAGGTTGCCACCTGTGAGACGGGCGTGAAGTCGGCAATGGGGTCGTAGGCCAGCGCCTTGTAGACGTGCTGGTAGACATGGGGGCCACCGCCAGTTGAGAGCGCACAACCTCACCACAACGTCATCCGCGCGAAGGCGGGGACCAGGTCACCTCACCACAAGGGATTGCTTGACAAGGGATTGCTTGTCGTTCGAATGCGCCGAGACTTGCCGCCGCCATGCGTAACCGGCAATCGATCCGTTTGGTGCAAGAGGAAGGTCTGCTCAGGTGTCGCCGCCCCGATAGCGGCTCCACAGCTCCGCCGGAAGCTCGCTCTCATCCCACACGCCGACCAGGATGCCCTTGCGCAGCGACTTGCCGCGCGCGGCCTTGATGGCGGCGTCGGAGCGTGTGGTGCGCTGGGAGAGCCGCAGCCCCCATTCGGCCAGCTCCGCCGCCAGCCGCTGGCGCTCGTTGGCGTGTGCCGGATCGGCCCCCAGGTCGTTCAGCTCTCGCGGGTCTGCCTCCAGGTCGAACAGCATGGGCCGGAAGCCCGGTGCGTGCATGTACTTCCAGCGCTTGTCCGCTACCATGAACAGGCGCGCATCGCGCGGCTCCAGCCCAAGCTTCGCCGCCACCGGCAGCATGGAATAGTCGTACTCGCTGAAGACGCAGCGGCGCCACTCGGCGGGCGGCTTACCGGTGAGAAACGGGGCCAGGGAGCGGCCCTCCAGCCGGTGCGATTGCTGGGCAGCGTCGGCCCCCAGCGCTTCCAGGAAGGTTGGCGCCAGGTCGATGGCCTCGACCAGCTCGTCGCAGACCGTGCCCCTGGTCGCCTCGGCCTCCGGCGAGGGGTCGCACGCGATCAGCGGCACTTTCACCGAGGGGTCGTGGAACAGGTCCTTCTCGCCCAGCCAGTGGTCGCCCAGGTAGTCGCCGTGGTCGGAGGTGAATACGATCAGCGTGTCGGCCAGGAGGCCCCGCTCCTCCATGAAGCGGAACAGCAGCCCCAGCTGGTCGTCGATCTGCCTGATGAGGCCCATGTAGACGGGGATCACCTCGGCCCGCACCTCGTCGCGGGCGAAGGTGCGCGACACCCGCAGGTCCATGAACTCGCGGAAGATGGGATGCGGATCGCGCCGCTCCGCCTCCGAGCGCACCGCCGCTGCCACGTGCTCTGGCCCGTACAGGGCGTTGTAGGGAGCCGGCGCGATGTAAGGCCAGTGCGGCTTGATGTAGGAGAGGTGGAGGCACCAGGGATGGTCGCCGGCCTCAGCCATGAACTCCATGGCGCGGCTGGTCATGTAGGGCGTCTCGGAATCCTCCTCAGCCACCCGCGCTGGCTTGCGGGCGTGCCGCATGGCCCAGCCGGAGGCCAGTGCGTTGCCCTCGCCGTCGGCGGCGTTGGCCCAGTCGTGCCATGGATTGGCGCCAACGTAGCCCTTGTCGTTCAGCCAGCGCTCGTAGCGCGGGCGCTGCGGATCATAGCGGCCGTCGGGGCCCTCGGCATGCAGGCCGTCGTCGCGGTCGTATGGATCGAAGCCGCATTCCGACACGCGCACGCCGATGACGGAGCCAGGATCGATGCCGAGGCGCGCCATGCCCTCGGTGTCGGCGCGCATGTGCGTCTTGCCGACCAGCGCCGCCTGCAGCCCCAAGGGCCGCAGGTAGTCGCCCAGCGTCATCTCTCCCACTTTCAGGGGCACGCCGTTCCAGGTGGCGCCGTGTGAGGCCACGTAGCGGCCGGTGTAGAAGCTCATGCGCGAGGGGCCGCATACCGGCGACTGCACGTAGGCCCGCGTGAAGCGCACGCCGCGGGCGGCCAGCGCGTCGATGTTGGGGGTCTGGAGATGCGGATGGCCGTAGCAGGAGAGATAATCCCAGCGCAGCTGGTCGCACATGATGAAGAGGATGTTGCGGGCCGTCAAGGAGGTCCTCGGGCGAGCCGTGGGGCGGATCAGGGCGAAGCCCCCTGGTCCACCGAATTCAACGCAAGCAAATGGCGGGTTGCGGCCTTCCGCCTAACCTACCCTACGCCTCGGCGCAATACCGTCGAGCTTCGTAAGGTCGCCGGCCGCAGGACGACCTCACGAATTCACGGGGTCAGTCGCTCACCGACTTCGCCGCTCCTCGAATAGATGAACCGAACTCGCCACAACGTCCCCTCCCCCCTTGTGGGGGAGGGACAGGGTGGGGGGGATTCCAGAACATCAGAGGTCGGGAGTCCCCCCACTCCTAACCCCTCCCCACAAGGGGGATGGGGATCCGGGCGGCGCTTGATGGTCGCGTATTGGCGAGCACTGTCCCCAGCTGGCGAGTTTCGTGTCAGACCCATACCCCCGCCTCACCTGTTCCCCAGCCTCGCCCTCTCCGCGAACCGCACGGCCTCCTCGGCGGCCTTGAAGAGGGCGCGGGATTTGTGCCCGCACTCGGCTTGCTCGGCGCTGGCGTCGCTGTCGGCGACGACGCCGGCACCGGCCTGGACGTACATGACGCCGTCCTTGACGAGGGCGGTGCGCAGGACGATGCAGCTGTCCATCTCGCCGTCGGCGGAGAAGTAGCCGACGCAGCCGCCGTAGGGGCCGCGCTTCTCCTTCTCCAGCTCGTCGATGATCTCCAGCGCCCGCACCTTGGGCGCACCGGAAAGCGTGCCGGCCGGGAAGCCCGCCATCAGGGCGT
The DNA here is from genome assembly GCA_049278815.1 of Hyphomicrobiaceae bacterium. Classification (GTDB taxonomy): domain Bacteria; phylum Pseudomonadota; class Alphaproteobacteria; order Rhizobiales; family Hyphomicrobiaceae; genus AWTP1-13. Next base: position 11,570 of record JBAPMW010000911.1, on the reverse strand, counting down.
CGATGGTATCGTGGCGCCGGTCGAGCCTGCCCGTCACGTGACTGACGATGTGCATGACGTGGCTGTAGCGCTCGACGGCGAAGCTCTCCGTCACCCGCACGCTGCCGATCTCGGCCACCCGGCCCACGTCGTTGCGGCCGAGGTCCAGGAGCATCAGGTGCTCGGCGCGCTCCTTGGGGTCGGCCAGCAGCTCTGCCTCCAGCGCCTTGTCCTCCTCGGGGGTGGCGCCGCGGGGCCGCGTGCCGGCGAGCGGGCGGATCGTCACCTCGCCGTCGCGCACGCGCACCAGGATCTCCGGGGAGGAGCCGACCAGGGCGAAGCTGCCGAAGTCGAGGTGGAACAGGAACGGCGACGGATTGGTGCGACGGAGCGCGCGGTAGAGCGCGAACGGCGGCAGCCTGAACGGCACGGAGAAGCGCTGCGACAGCACCACCTGGAAGACGTCGCCGGCAGCGATGTATTCCCGGGCGCGCTCCACCATGCCCCTGTACTCGGCCGGAGACGTATTGGACACCGGGGCCGGCAGGGCGAGATGCACGCCGGCCATCGCGGTCGTGTGCGGCAGGGGCTCGTCAAGGGCGTGCACGACCCCGCGCAGGCGCTCCACGGCGCCCGCATACGCGGCCTGCGCGTCCACGCCGGACCCAGGTCCAGACTCGGGTCCAGACTCGGGCCGCACCGGCGTGACGACGATCATCTCGTCCCTGACGTTGTCGAACACCACCATCAGCGTGGGGCGCACCAGCATGCCGTCGGGAACGCCGATGCTGTCGGGCGGCTCATGCGGCAGGCGCTCGATCAGGCGTACGGTGTCGTGGCCCAGGTAGCCGATGACGCCGGCGGCGATCGGCGGCAGCTCCGGCGGCAGCTCGATGCGGGATTGGGCGAGAAGGGCGCGCAGCGACTTGAGGGCCGGCCCGGCCTCCGGCTTGAATCTGTCCGGGCGGATGTGCGCTTGCCGGTTCACCTCCGCCCTGTCGCCGAAGGTGCGCCACACCACGTCGGGCGCCAGGCCGATGATGGAGTAGCGCCCGCGCGCCGCGCCGCCCTCGATGGACTCGAGCAGGCAGCTCATGGAACGGCCGTCGGAGAGCTTCAGGAAGGCCGAGACAGGCGTCTCCAGGTCGGCGACGAGCCGCGTCCAGACCACCTGCGGGCGGCCCTCGCGATAGCGCGCCACGAACTCAGCCCGCGGCGGCTCGGCCTCAAGCTCCCGTCCGCCGCCGTAGTGCTCGGACATGTGCCTCGCGCCCTCCGCGACGATGCCCCCAGGCACCGCCCGCCGCCGCCCTTCAGTTCTCGCTCGTCTTCTTGCCCAGGGCCTCGGCCAGCAGCTTCTCGTTCACCTTGGCGCCGAAGCGCGTGCGCAGGCCGTCGACGTACTGGATGATCAGGTCTTCGCGCATCTGCTTGGCCAGGTCGGTCTTGATGGCCGCCGTCTGCTCGGCCTTGGCCTCCGGTGCGGCGACGATATCGGCCACGCGGAAGACGAGGCTCGACTTGCCGTCCGCCGTGACCGCCGAGCGGGCATCGCCCTTGGCCAGCTCGAACGCCAGCTTCAGCGCGGCCGGAGTGAAGCCGGCCGGGGGCGCGTCGGTGCGCTTCAGGGGCGAGGTGCGCTGCACCTTGGCATTCAGCGCCTTGGCCATCCGCTCCAGGCCCTCGCCCAGCTGGCGCTCCGCCAGCTGCTTGGCGACCAGGCTGGCGATCGCCTCGCGCCGCTCCTCCTCCATGACGCCTGTCTTCACCTCCGCCACCACCTCCTCGAACGCCTTCTGCCGCTCGGGCGTCACGTCGAGAAGCTCGAACCAGGCGAAGCCGCCGTCGCTGAGCTCGATGATCTCGGTCTCCACGCCCGGGATGGCCGCGAACACGGCCTCGGCGATCCTGGCCGCATCGGCGTGGGCAATCGGCGCCTTGCCGTCGGTGGTCTTGGCCGTGCGGGTAAGCCCCGCCAGCTCCAGCAGCGGCAGCTTCTGCGCCTCGGCGATCTCCTTGAGCGGCGTTCCCTTTAAGCGCCCGGCCTCGATGCTCTCGTGCAGCCCCTGGAGCTGCTGGCCGACCCGCTCGCCGGCGATGCGGTCGCGGATCTCGCCCTTCACGTCGTCGAAGGTGCGCGTCTTGGCGGCCGTGATCTCGGGGATGCGCAACAACACCAGGGAGTATTGCCCCTCGACCGGGCGCGACAGCTCGTCCTTCTTGAGCGCGAAGGCGGCCTCCGCGATCTTGGGGTCGATCATCTCCGCCTTCTTCAGCGGGCCCGAGCCGAGCTGCATGTCGCTGGCGGAGAAGCCGAGCTTGGTGGCCGCCTCGTTGAAGCCCTTGTCGCCTTTGGTCTTGGACAGCTCCGCATAGGCCTTCTCCGCTGCAGCCTTGTCGGGGAACGTCAGCTGCTGGACGCGGCGCTTCTCCGGCACGTTGTAGGTGTCCTTGGCGGCGTCGTAGGCGGCCTTCACCTCCTCGTCGGTCACCGTCACCCGCTGCATGGCCAGCTCGCGCGAGACGAGCAGCACGCTGGCCTTGCGCTCCTCCGGGGCCTTGTATTTGCGCTGGCTCCTCTCGAAGAACGCCTTGAGCTTGTCCTCTGCCGGCTCGGCAACCGTGACGAGCTTGGAGAAATCGGGAGCGATAAATTCAATGACGCGCGTCTCGTTGCGGAAGCGATAGAGCGCATCGATGAGGAACTGTTGCGGTGCCGGGCCTGCGCCCACGGTCTCGGTCAGTTGCTGGCGCGTCAGTGCCCGCTTCTGGTGCGACTCGTATTCCCTCAGGCTGTGGGCGCCGGACTGGCGGACGATCTCGATATACTTGTTCATATCGATCTTGCCGTCCTTGCTGACGATCTCGGGATTGCCCCCCCTGATGACCCTCCCTATCAGATCGTCGGTGACGGTGACGCCAAGCTCGCGGGCGTGCAGCTCGATGGCGGCATCGTCGATCAGCCGCCTCAGCGTAAACAAGGGAAGGAGCTGCGCCTGCTCCGGCGAGGGCGCGTGGCCCAGCTTCGCCGTGGCCACCTGCATCTCGATGTTGTAGGCCTGCTTGTACTCCTCGAGCGTGATCTGCGTCTTGCCGACCGAGGCGAGCGTCCCCGTCTGCTGCGGCCCGCGGACGATGTAGTCGCCGATGCCCCAGATGCCAAAGGCGATGACCAGGAGCCCGAGCAGCAGTTTAGCAAACAGGTTTGCGACGCCCCGTCGCATGGCATCGAGCATGGGGTTATTCCGGTTTTCTTGGCCGCCGCTTGCGGCTTTCTGGCGCTGCCGTCATACCGGGGGCACCGCAAAAGTCCAGAATTTTCGGGGCACCCGTCTGCGCTCCAGGCCCAGCCCCAGATTTGTTTCCGGCCCCAAGCCGGGGCTAAGCCGAGGCGATTGGAGCAAGCCAGGTCGGAAAGCGGCAGATCCTGGCCAAACCTATCCGAAATTTCACAGACCTCGGCCGAGGTTTTTCCAGCTTCTGCGTTGGGCATCCGGGGGATCGACGAAGACGAACGGCGCACCTCAAGGCGGTGGCGGCCTTGCCGGTCGATGGTGAAGCTGGCACCGCTTCCTCATTGTGGAAGGCGCTGGCTCGCCGCGTGACATGGTCATCAAGGCGAAAATGGCCCAGCGCGCGTTCCGGTCGATGTGGAACGGAGCCGCCCGCATGCCCGACCGCGCAGATAGCGGACGAAAGCGGCCATGCTGGCGCTGGGGTGGGCCGCACGCTCGCTCGCAAGCGCCGACATGTCCCCCTCCCCCTTGCGGGGAGTGGCTAGGGGTGGGGGGAACCAACGCGGTCTACCTCTCCCTTTCACTCCACCCTCTCGACCGCCGGGCGCTTGCGGCGTTGGCGTGCCACTGCATGTGACGTTTCCCTGCCTCCTTCACCCCACCCCCGCCCCCTCCCCATCAAGGGGAGGGGGGACGGTCTGGCTCTCTCCTCCCCTCACCATCCCCGTCGAGTGCTCTGCAAGGGGCGCACGACGCGCCTTTCCGCAGACAGGCCCCGGCATGATCCACATCGAGTGGAAAACGCGCTAGTCTCGTCGCAGGCGGATGGACGCGAGAGGCGCGGGGGACAACCGAAGGATCACGCCATGCACGGCATCCATCATGTCACTGCCATTGCCGGGCGACCGGCACGCAACCTTGCATTCTACACGCACACGCTCGGGCTGAGGCTCGTCAAGAGGACCGTGAACTTCGACGATCCCGGCACCCATCACCTCTACTTCGGCGACGAGGTCGGCCGTCCGGGCACGATCCTCACCTTCTTCCCCTGGGAGCACGCCGCACCCTGGCGCGGCGGCATCGGCCTGACGCAGACCACCGCGTTGCGCGTGCCCACGGGCGCGATGGGCTACTGGGTGCACCGCTTTGTCGAGAAGGGCGTGGCGTGCGAGGCACTGGCGCAGCGCTTTGGCGAGCCGGCGGTCGCCTTCACCGATCCGGACGGCATGGGCCTGGCGCTGGTCGGCGTGGCAGGGGCGGAGACGGAGCCCGCCTGGACCGGCGGCGGCATCCCCGCCGAGCACGCGATTCGTGGCTTCCACGGCGTTACGCTTATGCTGGAGAAGGCGGCGCCGACAGAAGCGATTCTCACCGACGTGCTGGGCTTCGGCGCAGCAGGCCGCGCTGGCTCGCTCCGGCGCTTTCGCGCCAACGACGGCGTCGGCGGTGTCGTCGATATCAACGAGGTCGGAGGGTTCCTGGCCGGCCGGATGGGGCGCGGCGCCGTGCATCACGTCGCCTTCCGCGCGGCCGACGACGCCGAGCAGGCCGAGATGGCGCGCAAGCTCGCGCTGAGCCATCGGCTGCAGCCGACGGAGCAGAAGGACCGGCAATACTTCCGCTCGATCTATTTCTTCGAGCCCGGCGGCGTGCTGTTCGAGATCGCCACCGATGTGCCGGGCTTCGCCGTCGACGAGCCGCAGGCCACGCTCGGCGGCGCGCTGAAGCTGCCGCCGTTCCTGGAGCCGCGCCGCCGGGAGCTGGAGGCTACGCTGCCCCCGCTGGAGATGCCCGCATGAGCGCCGACATCCACGTCGTGACCGCGGGCGTGTCTTTGGAACGTGCCAGGGCCGCCGTGGTGCTCCTGCACGGCCGTGGCGGCACCGCCGAGGACATCCTGAGCGAGTAGCGAATAGCGAATAGGGGCTATCCCCGGCGGGCTTCCCTATTCGTTACTCCCTATTCGCTACTCGCTACTCGCTATTCGCTCCTGTTACGCCATATACTGCCCGCCGTTGGCGTCGAGGCACGCGCCCGTGATGAAGCCGGCGTCCTCGGCGGCGAGGAATGCCACGCAGCGCGCGACCTCCTCGGGCGTGCCCAGGCGGCCCACCGGGATCTGGGGCAGGATCTTGCCTTCCAGCACGTCCTTGGGCACCGCCATCACCATCTCGGTGCCGATGTAGCCGGGCGCGATCACGTTGCAGGTGATGCCCTTCGCCGCCCCTTCCTGGGCCACGGCCTTGGTGAAGCCGAGGAGGCCGGCCTTGGCCGCCGAGTAGTTGGCCTGGCCCACCTGGCCCTTGCGCCCGTTGATCGAGGAGATGGAGACGATGCGCCCGTAGTTGCGCGCCCGCATGCCCTCGATCACCAGCCGGGTCATGTTGAACACCGAATCGAGGTTGGTGCGGATCACCGCGTCCCAGTTGTCCTTGGTCATCCGGTGCAGCATGCCGTCGCGGGTGATGCCGGCGTTGTTGACCAGTACGTCGACCGGCCCCAGCTCGCGCGTCACGGCTGCCACGCCCTTCTCGCACGCGGCGTAGTCGGACACGTCCCACCTGTAGATTGGAATGCCGGTCTCGCACTGAAACCGCCGCGCGGCGGCGTCGTTGCCGCCGTAGTTGGCGGCCACCCTGAAACCGCGCCGCTTGAGGGCAACCGAGATGGCATGGCCGATCCCGCGCGTCCCTCCTGTTACGAGTGCAACCCTTGCCATCTGGCGCTTCCCCTGAGCCTCATCATCCTCGGAGGATGTTTTTATACCGACAGAGTAAAAAAATTCCTCGGCCGTGCAAGGGGCTGCGAGGAGGTGTCAGACGCTCCGGGTCTCAAACGAAACTAAGCTTCCAGCTGGCTCTGTCGCCGAAGTTGAGATGAGCCGGGCGCCGCAGCGTCCCCTCCCCCCTTGTGGGGGAGGGACAGGGTGGGGGGGACCCGTCGGCGTCTGCGACGAGGGTCTCGGCGCCGTCCACCGTTTCGTCATCGAGGGTCGGCGCAGCCGGTTGACGGCTGGCACCGCTAATCCCGCTCGACGCACATGGCGACGCCCATGCCGCCGCCGATGCAGAGCGTGGCGAGGCCCCTCTTGGCGTCGCGGCGCTGCATCTCGAACAGGAGCGTGTTGAGCACGCGGGCGCCGGAGGCCCCGATCGGGTGGCCGATGGCGATGGCACCGCCGTTGACGTTCACCTTCTCGGTGTCCCAGCCGAGGCCCTTGTTCACCGCGCAGGCCTGGGCGGCGAAGGCCTCGTTGGCCTCGATCAGGTCGAGGTCCTTCACGGTCCAGCCGGCCAGCTCCAGGGCCTTCTTGGAGGCCGGGATCGGCCCCGTGCCCATGATCGACGGATCGACGCCGGCGTGCGCCCACGAGACGATGCGGGCGAGCGGGGCGATGCCCCGCTTGTTGGCCTCCTCCAGGGTCATCAGCACCACGGCGGCGGCGCCGTCGTTGATGCCGCTGGCGTTGGCGGCCGTCACGGTGCCCTCCTTGTCGAAGGCGGGCCTGAGCTTGGCGATGGTCTCGTAGGTGACGCCGTCCTTGATGTACTCGTCGTCGGAGACCAGCACCTCGCCCTTGCGCGTCTTGATGGCGACCGGGACGATCTCGTTCTTGAACTTGCCGGCCTTCCTGGCAGCCTCGGCCTTGTTCTGCGAGGCCACCGCGAAGCGGTCCTGCTCCTCGCGCCCGATCTGCCACTGGCGCGCCACGTTCTCGGCCGTGGCGCCCATGTGGTAGCCGTTGAAGGCGTCCCACAGGCCGTCCTTGATCATGGTGTCGATGAACTTCACGTCGCCCATCTTGGTGCCGTCGCGCAGATGGGCGCAGTGCGGGGCCTGGCTCATGCTCTCCTGGCCGCCGGCCACCACCACGCGGCCCGAGCCAAGCTGAATCTGCTGGGCGGCAAGCGCCACCGCCCTGAGCCCCGAGCCGCACAGCTGGTTAACGCCCCAGGCCGGCGCATCCACCGGGATGCCGGCGTTGATCGAGGCCTGGCGCGCCGGGTTCTGGCCCTGGCCGGCCGTCAGGATCTGGCCCATGATGACCTCGGAGACCTCGCCGGGCTCGACGCGGGCCCGCTCCAGGGCGGCGGCGATGGCCACCTTGCCCAGCTCGTGCGCCGGCAGGCTGGCCAGCGCGCCGTTGAAGGCGCCCACGGGGGTGCGCGCAGCGCCGGCGATCACGATGGTGGATGCATCCTTGCTCATCGGGTGGCTCCAGGGGTTGGGAGTGGAGTGGGCAGACCTTGCCGCTTATATTAGGCCCCGCGGCCCCTCGTACCAGTCCGAACCGCCCGGCTTGCACGGCAGATTTGCGCGCCGCGGCCATGGGTTAGAATTAAGCTGGTCTCTCGGCCCGCTGTCATGCTACGTTCTATAAGACAAAAGTTCTAATCCTCACGGCGATGGCGCTATGCGCGTGCTCAGCAAGGCCGATCCACCCCCTGGCGGCAAGGACCCCGAAAGGGTTGAGCCGGTTGTCATCAAGAAATATGCCAACCGCCGGCTCTACAATACCGACACGAGCACCTACGTCACGCTCGACGACTTGGCGGCCATGGTCAAGGGGGGCCGCGACTTCGTGGTGTTCGACGCCAAGTCCGGCGACGACCTGACGCACTCGGTGCTCACCCAGATCATCGTCGAGCAGGAGAGCCGCATGGGCGGCGGGCAGACGCTGCTGCCCATTCCGTTCCTGCGCCAGCTGATCCGCTTCTACGGCGATTCCATCGAGCGCATGGTGCCAAGCTACCTGCAGGTGAGCCTGGAGGCGCTGGCCAAGGAGCAGCAGAGGTTCCGCAAGACCTTCGCGGATGCCTTCACCCCGGCCGGCGCCTTCGAGGTCTACCAGGAGCAGGCGCGCAAGAACCTCGTCATGTTCGAGCAGGCCATGGCCATGTTCTCGCCGTTCAGCAAGCCGCCGGGTGGCGTGCGCCCGGGCCCGGGCGGCGAGGCTGAGGCGGCCCCGCAGGCGGCCAAGCCCGAGCCCGCCAAGCCGGAGGCGGTGAAGCCCGTGCCGGTCGCCTCCTCGCAGCGCTCCGACGACATCAGCGAGCTCAAGTCCCAGCTCTCCGCCATGCAGGCGAAGCTGGAGGAGCTGTCGCGGAAGTCGTAGGTGCGATGCGGCGCCGCCGGCGAGAGGTCACCCGACCGCCGCGAACGGGAAGTGATAGCCACGCCATTCGGGCGGGGCCGGCGTGCCCCATACGTTCATCTCGCGCACGTTGCCGGGACGGGCGAGGTTGGTGATGACGTTGGGAACGTAGGTGTCGTCGTCGGCGATCAGCGCCATCCCGCCGGCGCACTCGATCATGGCGCCGGAGGCATCGGTGTAATAGGCGTAGGTGTTGTCGCCCGGGCGGTGCCGGCCCGGCCCCCACAGCATCTGCTTGCCGAGGCGGTCGAGCGTGTCGCCGAGCCGCAGGTACTGGTTGAACTCCAGCACCTCGAACGAGTAGTGGTGCAGCCCCACCTCGCCCTTCACCAGGCCGAGGATGTGGTGCTGGCGGTTGCCGCCGTACATCCACGTCAGGCTGTCGTCCACCAGCCGCTCCGACATCCGCATCCCGCCGATCGCCTCCAGCTGGGTGCGCGTGGCGACCGGATCGGGCGTGATCAGGTTCATGTGGTCGATGCGGTTCACGCCGATGCCGGTCGTGCGGTGCCGGCGGTCGTAGATGCCGTCGCGGATGGGGGTGTGGATCTCGAAGCGCAGCCCCTCCGGCGTCGCGAAGGTGACGCCCGCGGCCACGCAGTCGAGACTGGGGGCGGTGGAGAGAATGCGGCAACCCGCCGCCGCGACGCGCGCTTCCGCGGCGCGCACGGCCTCGGCGGTCAGCGCTTCCAGCCCGATGGTGTGGGCCGAATTCTCGCGGGCATGCAGCAGGACCACCTCCGCGTTGCGCCCGTTCGAGCTGAGCCAGGTCTGCCCAGCATCGCGATGCGTCACGCGCAGGCCAAGGATCTCGGTGGCGTCATGGATGACTGCATCGGGCTCGACAACGTTGAGCTTGAGATGCCCGATGGCGTGCACGAGGGGCGCCATGCTTCCTCACCTGGGGGTGCTGGCCGATCGATGGGCCTTTGCGAGATGATCTGGCAATCCTAGGGGAGATTCGTGGAATACCGAAAGCCTCCATTGCGCGGAGGCGCGCGCTTCGCGAATATCCGGACGCGTCGCAATGCAGCCTCGCCGTATTGGCGCCCCACGATTTTGCCATGCGGTGCACCCATGAAAGTGGCTCACTCGCAAAACCGTGCACCGGCTGCCCGCGATGTGAAGATCGCGAGGGTGCTGCGTGAAGTCTCGTCCGCGAGTCTGCGTGCCCTTGTCGAGATGCTGGCGTTTCCGCGCCACTTCACGAAAGAAAAGCGCGCCAATCGCAGGGCGAGGGACGTGCTGCTGAAGCACGCGAGGAGCCTGGGCTACGTGCCATCGCTTCAGGGCCGTTTCGATAACATTGTGATCACGACCCATCCGCCAGAGGACGGACCGTTAGTCCTCCTTGGCGCGCCCTACGATTCGGTGCCCGGCACGCCGGGGGCGGATGACAATGCCAGCGCAGTCGCGGTCTGCCTTGAATGCGCACGCCTACTCAAGAAGCACAACATCGGCCCGGCGATGGTCGTCCTCTTCAATCGCGAGGAGGACGGGCTCTTGGGCAGCAGCGAGTTCGTCGCGCACCTGGCGGATCATCGCCAGTTGAGCGTAAAGGAAGCCCACATTTTCGAGATGGTGGGCTATCGCGACCGGACGCCCGGCTCGCAGAGGATGCCGCCTGGCTTGCCCATTCTGGGTGCTCGGGATGTCGGCGACTTTCTGGCGCTTCTTGCCAACAGCTCGTCCAACCCGATCGCCGAGGAGTTGCTGACGCTGGCGGCACGCTACATCCCGGATACGCCTGTCGCGGCTCTCAAAGTATACCTCGGATTAGAGAAGGCCTTCGACCATCTCAATCGCAGCGATCACGCGCCGTTCTGGCATGCCGGCATTCCCAGCATCATGTGGACCGACACCTCGGAATTTCGCAATCCGCACTACCATCTTTCCTCGGACACGCCCGAGACATTGGACTACGACTTCATGTGTGATGTCGCGAAGTTGGCCCTGGCGCGGGTGGCTTCGTCGGTTTGAACCGGAGTTGGGCAACCGGAATGAGACATCGCCCTAGGAAAACCAAGTTGGCGGTTGTGACAGCCACCTCGAACGACGATGCCATGCCCAAGGAGATCGACTTCTCGGGCGGCACGCGCGGCAAGTTCTATAAGCGGGATATCAGACTGAAGCTGCCTGCTCAGGCGGAAGATCGCCCTCGTCGAGGTCGTCAACGCCAGCGCCGCTAAGGCAGCTCAATCATAGGCCGCCTTCGCCACCACGCGCTCGCCGCCGGCCGCGAGGCGGCGCTCCAACATCTGGGAGTAGCGCGACATGCCGAAGCAGAACACCCAGAAGATCATGCCGGCCACCACGTAGGCCGTCATGGGCGTGGAGGGCGACAGCCAGGCCGGCGAGGAGGAGGCCGCCTGGGCCATGCCGAGCAGGTCGTAGATGCCGATGATGAGGACCAGGCTGGTATCCTTGAACAGGCCGATGAAGGTGCCGACGATGCCGGGGATCACCAGCTTCAGGGCCTGCGGCAGGACGATGAGCCCCATCTTCTGCGGATAGGAGAGGCCGAGCGCGTCGGCGGCCTCGAACTGGCCGCGCGGAATGGCCTGGAGGCCGCCGCGGATCACCTCGGCCAGGTAGGCGGCCGAGAACAGGGCCACCATGATGAGGGCGCGCACCAGCTTGTCGACGGTCCACTGCTCGGGCAGGAACAGGGGCAGCATCACGGAGGCCATGAACAGCACCGTGATCAGCGGCACGCCGCGCACCACCTCGATGAAGCCGATCGACACCCAGCGCACGATCGGCATGGGCGACCGGCGGCCGAGCGCCAGCAGGATGCCGATGGGGAACGCCGCGGCGATGCCGGCGCTGGAGATCACCAGCGTCACCAGCAGACCGCCCCACAGGTCGGTGGGGACATGGCTGAGGCCGAGCATGCCGCCGGACAGCAGGATCACGGCCAGCACCGGGAAGACCGCCAGCAGGTAGAGCGACGACCACAGCTTGCCCGGCACCTGGGGGATCATGAGCGGGGCCAAGCCCGCCACCGCCAGCGCGTAGGTGAGGTTGACGCGCCAGCGCTCCGGGTCGGGGTAGCGGCCATAGAGGAACCCGTCGAACCAGGCGTTGGCAAACGGCCAGCAGGCGCCGGCGCCAGCGCGCGTGCAGTCGTCGCCGTCCGTTCCCTGCCAGGTGGCGTGCAGCACCGCCCAGCCAAAGACCGTAGCTATGAGCTGGTAGAT
>JBAPMW010000910.1:0-3166 GCA_049278815.1 Hyphomicrobiaceae bacterium | reverse complement strand
GTCTAGTGCCACAGAGACGATCTTTCTACTTAATCGAATTTGTGTTCGCCGTAGCCATCGCTGGTATCGTAGGCATGTGGTACGGTCGAACCTTGGAGCGGCGCGAATTCGAGAGATTGGTCGCCCGGCTCGATGACGGGTGCTATGCACGGCTCAAAAGCGCAGCGGAAGGCATCAAAGAGATCGAGGGCGGGCGAAAAGACGCCGCCCCCGACCGGTAATATGGGAGAAATCAATCCGTCGCCTCCAGCCCCGTCGGCACCGGCACGTTCTCCGGCTCCAGCTTGATGCCGGCGGAGAGCGCCACCGTCTCCAGCGTGGCGGCGAAGTCCTTCTCCAGGTAGGCCTTCGGGTCGGGCTGCAGCGTGGCGGCGCCGAAGTGGGCCTGCAGGGCCTCGCGCGTGGCGGACGTGACGGGCATGGGCACGTTGAGGCGGCGGCCGGCTTCGAGCCCCAGGTCCAGGTCCTTGCGCAGCAGCTCGGGCGTGAAGGTGGTGGTCCAGTCGAGGTTGACCAGCGCGTTCGACTTGTAGCGCGTGAACATGGAGCCCATGACGCCGTTGTTCATGAACTCCAGGAAGGCGTGGCGCGGCACGCCGGCCTTCTGCGCCAGGATGGTGATCTCGCAGAGGTTCTGGATCACCACGCCCAGCATGACGTTGTGGGCGATCTTGCAGAAGCGCGACAGCTCGCCCTCGCCGACGTAGGACACGCCGCGCGGGGCGAAGGTCTTGATGTAGGGCTCGACGATATCGTAGGCGGCCCTGGGGCCGGAGGCCACGGCTGAGAGCTGGCCGGCCTTCACCACCTTGGCGTTGCCGCTGACGGGCGCCGCGATGAGGTCGGCGCCCAGCTCGGCAAGGCGGGCGCGGCAGGCGGCCGATTCCTCGGCCGAGATGGAGGAGCAGTCGACGAAGATCTTGGGGGTCTTGCCCTTGCCGCCCGATGCAACGCCGTCCTTGCCGAAGCACACCTGGTCCACGTCCTTGCCGGTGGAGACCATCAGGAACACGACATCGCACCCGGCCAGCGCCGCGGGCGTGTCGACGATGGTGCCGCCGAGCTTGGCCAGCGGCTCGGCCTTGGACTTGGTGCGGTTCCAGATGCTCACCTGGTTGCCGGCCTTGATGAGGTAGGCGGCCATGGGCTCGCCCATGCGCCCGAGCCCGATCCAGCCGATGGAGTGTGTGCGGGCCATGGTGTCTCCCCTCCTAGTGGTGTTGGGTGCCTCTCCGTGTTGGGGCAAGGAGAGGAGCTGGCGGGCGAAAGGCACGTCGTGAGCGCGGCCGACTGCTTGCCAACAGATCGCCCAACGGGTGCGTTCCAAGTCGCTATTCAGTTACGGACCAGCACGGGCACGCGTCAAGCCGCGGGCCATCGATCGAGCGCGCCAACATCGGAGGAGCCGCATGTCGCCGTTTGAGCAAAAGGTCGCGCTGCAGGCGTTTCGCACGTTTCTCGCAGGCCAAGGGCTGAACGAAGCCACGCTCACCTTGCGCGACGGCTTCGAGGCCATGCTTGGTTTCTACGAGACCGTACGGCCCAGCGATTGCACGTCCGAGGACGCTGACAGGCTGTTGTTCCAGTGGGGAACCTATGATCGCGCGTACCTCCCGCGCGGGGGTGGAACGGGCGTGCTTTTCGACATCAATCTCGTGCGGCAGTTGATCCCTGACGTCCAGGAGGACGACGACGACATCTGGCAATTGGAGCTCAACTTCGAGCTCGAGCCTACGGACAAGCTCCGAGCCTTGGGCAGGGATAACCGGTGGTGCCACTCGTTGCAGGAGCTGCGTGAGTTCCGAGACTATGTGCTCACGTCCGAGCCCTTCACGGCCTGTAGCGGCCTCATCATTCGCCAGCGGATGCTCGAATACCAATGCGTAGGCTGACTCCGCCCGCAAGGTCCGACGACGGGGACAATTCAGCTGAGGTCATGCGAACACCCGAACATCTCTCCCTCCGATCTCTTTGAGCATCAGAAAACCAGGAATGCTGCCCGTCAACCGTCCACTCAGCAGCTCAACTTCCGACGCGAACTGCAATGGGAAGACCTGACTGCATGAAGTCTTATCGAGTCGCCCGTAGCTAGCAGAGATACCCTCTGAAGTTGGTTCTAGGATTCCGCACCAAAAGGAGACTTGCCCTTGGGGGGTGATGATGATTGGCTGGATGGTGCCAAGATCGGTGGCATCATGAGACGGCGTTAGATAGCCCCACATCGAGGTGCCATCCGCTAGCACAAAGGACGCGCAAACCACAAACATGCCCCAAGATGGGTCGAGTACGCCGACGTATTGATATGGATATGGCCTGACCGTCGCTTCGTCCTGCCCCTCCTCGCCTTCCTCGTCCAGAGCGAACTCCCAGACAGGAAAGCGCTGGAGATCGGCAAGCGACAGGTCATAGACCTGCCTTCGAATTCGCGGCGCACTCATCGCCTCAGTACGCGTTCGCGATCGGCAGCTCCTCCGCCGGGAACAGGGAGATCACCTTTCCGCCGGTGTCGGTGACGACGATCTCCTCCTCGATGCGGGCGGCGGAGAAGCCGTCCTTGGCGGGGCAGTAGGTCTCCAGCGCGAACACCATGCCGGTCTTGATCTCCATCGGGTGGTCGAGCGAGACCACGCGGGAGATGATGGGACGCTCGTGCAGCGCCAAGCCCAGCCCGTGGCCGAACTGCAGGCCGAAGGCGGAAAGCTCGTTGGGGAAGCCGAAGTCCTGCGCCGCGGGCCAGACGCTCGCCACCTTGTCGGTGGAGACGCCGGGCTTGATCAGCTCGATGGCCTTGTCGAGCCACTCGCGGCACTGCTTGTAGGCGTCGCGCTGCACCGGCGTGGCGCGGCCCACGTTGAAGGTGCGGTAGTAGCAGGTGCGGTAGCCCATGTAGCTCTGCAGGATGTCGAAGAACGCCTGGTCGCCGGGCCGGATCAGCCGGTCGGTGAAGTTGTGCGGGTGCGGGTTGCAGCGCTCGCCGGAGACGGCGTTGATCGCCTCCACGTCGTCGGAGCCGTGCTCGTAGAGGAAGCGGTTGGCGTTGGCGACGATGTCGTTCTCGCGCACGCCCGGGCGCAGCTCCTCGTAGATCTGCTGGTAGACGCCGTCCACCATGGTGGCGGCGCGGTTCAGCAGCGCGATCTCGTCGACGTTCTTGATCTCGCGCGCC
>JBAPMW010000909.1:0-6764 GCA_049278815.1 Hyphomicrobiaceae bacterium | reverse complement strand
AGTCAAGGCCCATCGATGACGATTGCGGTCGGGCGGCGACGAGGCAGGGCCGCGGCGAAACGCCCGCGCAATTGGCCGACGCTGGCGCGGTCGCTACGCGAGTTGGGTGCCAAGACGGCCGTCTGGTGCCAACGGTCGTGAAAGCCGCCTGCGCCGATGCGATCTGGCCTGGGGCTTGACTGACGGCCAGGCGGTCGTAGCGGTCGGCCGTGTTCGACGATAGAGGCAGTTGCGATATAATCTGTTGCCAGCGTCCCCAATCGTGGGAAAAAGATTTCATCTGCACAGCAACAACGGTGCGCAGGGACGAGACGCAAGGTGCCCGCTTCAGGCTGGGGCGGCTGCGCACCTCGGCAAAAATGCAAGGGAGACAGACTATGGTGGGCAAGCGTGAGAGGATGATCGACGAACTCTATCAGGACGATCCGGAGCGTGCCGACGCTGTCGTGCTCGGCCGCAGGACGGGGGCGACCCGGCGCGGATTCCTGGGTGGGGCCGGGCTTGCCGCCATGGGCGCGGCCGTTGGCGGGACGATCGGGTTCGGCAACAGGATGCCGGCGGGTTGGATGCCGACGGCCCTGGCGCAGGACAAGAAGGCCCCAGGCACCTCCCCGCCGGCGCCCAAAGGGCCACAGCCGCTGACATTCCCCGGCAAGGATCCCGGCCTCGTGGTGCTGGGCGAGCGGCCGCTGGTGGCCGAGACGCCTGAGCACCTGCTCGACGACGAGACCACCCCTACACCAAAATTCTTTATTCGTAACAACGGGTTGCTCCCGGAGGCGACCAAGGAGCCGGACGCCTGGAAGATCACCGTCGATGGCGAGGTCAACACCAAGCTGGAGCTGACGCTGGGCGAGCTGAAGAAGCGCTTCACCCCGGTCACTCGCCGCATGGTGATGGAGTGCGGCGGCAACGGCCGCTCGTTCTTCACGCCGCAGGCGCGCGGCAACCAGTGGACCCACGGCGGTGCCGGCTGCGCCGAGTGGACGGGCGTGAAGCTGGCGGACGTGCTGAAGGCTGCGGGCATCAAGCCGTCGGCGGTGTTCAGCGGCCACTACGGCGCCGACCCGCACCTGTCGGGCGACGCCACAAGACAGGCGGTGTCGCGCGGCGTGCCGATCAAGAAGCTGATGGATGACAACAACCTGATCGTGTGGGCCATGAACGGGCAACCGCTGCTGCCGGTCCATGGATTTCCCGTGCGACTGGTGATCCCGGGCTGGCCCGGCTCCGTCTCGGAGAAATGGCTTACCCGTATCTGGGTGCGCGACAAGGTGCACGACGGCCAGGGCATGGGCGCCACATCCTATCGAGTTGCCATCAAGCCCATGGTTCCGGGCAGCAAGCCCGACCTGGCCAATTTCAGGGACCTGGAATCGATGCCGGTGCGCGCCATCATCACCAGCCCCGCGAACGGCGCCAAGCCTGCCGCAGGAACCAGGGAGATCGCGCTGCGCGGCGCCGCCTGGGCCGGCGACCACACTGTGCGGGCCGTCGACCTGTCGATCGACTACGGCAGCACCTGGCAGAGCACTACCCTCGGCCAACCCAGGAATCCCTACGATTGGCAGCGCTGGACGGCGACCGTTAGACTGCCCAGCGACGGCTATTTCGAGGTGTGGGCGCGCGCGACCGACTCGCGTGGGATCGCGCAGCCGCATGTGGCCGGCAACTGGAACCCGCAGGGCTACGGCGGCAATCCGATGCACCGCATCGCCATCCTGGTCGGATAAATGGCGTTGGCACGACTGCAATTGCGACGGCTGGCGGCGGGCGCTTGTGCGCTCGTCGCAGCGTTGTTGGTTGTCGCCCTGCCGGCGCGCGACGGCGCCGGCCAGTCCAAGCAGGCGCAGTCCAAACAGGCAAAGCCGCAGGAGGAGCAGCCGGAGCACTACCCGGACGGCCCCAACCGCGAGGACACCTTCTACTTCTGCACGGCCTGCCACGGCTTCCAGCTCGTGGCCGCGCAGGGCATGTCGCGCGCCCGCTGGGACGAGACCATCGACCTGATGGTGTCGCGCCACAAGATGCCCGACGTCCAGGGCGAGGAGCGGGCGAGGATGCTCGACTACCTGGAGCGCGCCTTCCCCGAGCGCAAGCAGCCCGGCGGCTGGAAGAACCCGTTCGCGCCAGGGTGAGGCAGCGGGGGCATAGCCTCAGGAGCACACGTGCCGGCTGCTGGAGTAGTGGCGGCGGTTAAAGCCGAAGAGCGGTCATTCGGCCTTCAGGCCGAGCTCGATCGCCGCGGCCGAAATCCTGCCCGTTGCTGCCGCGTCGTCCTTGAAGACCTCCAGCGCCTTGCGGAACGCTGTTGCCGCGACGTCTCTCTCGCCAAGCACAACTCGAGACCGCATAAGGCGGGCCCATCCCTCAACGTCTCGCGGAGAGCTCTCCAGGCGGGCTGCCAGGCCGTCGACCATGGATCGGATTGCGTCATGCTCGTGCGGAGGCATCGTTTCGGACTCAGTCGTCTTCTTGACGCTCAGTCCGTCACCACCCTTGCCAACGGCGTCGGTTTGCGAGGACGAGGCCGTCTCGGAGGTCTTCGCCTTGGCCTGCTCGTACGCGACCTTGAGCTCGGCGGAGCTCGGATCGAGCGCTGTCGCCTTCGCATAGGCGTTGGCTGCCTCCCTATAGCGCGCTGTCTGGAAGTAGGACCAACCGAGCATCTGCCAGCCTTTGATGTCCCCTGGCGTGGTCACGAGCCGAGCCGCCAGCCGTTCGATCATCGTGCTCACATCGGGGAGCAGTTTGGCATCTGCCTTCATCGACGCCGATTTTTCGGTTCCCATCGAGCGCGTGTAGTCCTTGAGGCGCGCAACCGCTTCGTCTTTCGCCTCGGAAGTTGACTGCGAGCCAGCCGCCTCGGGAGCACCTCTAAAATAAGAAGCAGATACGCCAATGCCTGCAACGAGGAGAAAGACCGCGGCAGCCAGAATCGACGTCCTGGAAGTACCTCGATGCTCCTGGCCGCCCCCCCGTCTCGATGAGCGCAGCCGCGAGAGGAGAGCAAGCCTCGCCGCGTCCAATCGCAGCGGAAAGGCGATCAGCGCCGATATCGCGATTGCAGAGGCGACAAAAAGCCAAACCAGCAGGGTCAAGGACATCTGCAAGCTCCGAAGCTCGGATGCGACCGCACCGCCATCTATTCCTCAGCGTCCTCTAGCGCCGGGGCGATCTAGGCCCCCGATGATGGTTCCAATAGTAACTGCGGTAGTAGTAGTATGGATAGTAGACATAACCCCCTATACGCTTCGGATAGTAACCGCGGCTGTAGTAGTAGGGGTAATCGTAGTAGACAGACCCTGGACCTACAGGCAGGTGAATGCGTACGCGGCGGCGGCCAGGACGTTTGAGCTTAGTCGCATTTTTCCCGGTGATTTTTTCGGACTTTAGAGAGGATTGCCCGACCAATCCAGCATTGGCCACTGGCGCAATGCCGAGGAAACCGACCGCCAGCAGACAAGCCATCAGACTGGATGCGAACAAATTCCGACTGCTCATGACATTACCTCGCACGGTCAGAACTTCCTGCGGAGCTCCATGCGGACGCCGAAGTTGTCTTCGCCGTCCTCGATGATCTGATAGGTAGCATCGGCGCGGAGCAGCCAGGCCCGGGTGAGCGCTATCTGATAGCGAACGCCGAAGCCGTATTGCGCGGGGATCTTGCTATCCCCGAAGGGCTGAACCATCGCCGCCTCCACGACGAACTGCTGGCCCAGATCTTTGCCGAAGAGATACGTCACGCCGATCGCGCCGCCATAGGTGTCGGCGCCGGTGTCGTTGAGCTTCGGGTAGCCGGTCAGGGCGTCGGTCTCGAAGTTGATGCCGACGTTCTTCAGTATGCCCGCGCCATTGCCATCGACCAGGGGCTGAGGGTTGCCGAAGCCGACGAAGAAGTTGGCGTAGGGGATCAGCGTGCTCAGCCCTCCCGTGATCAGGCTGTTCTCCGAGATGATAGCAAACCCTTCGTCGTCCTTGCCGTCCCCGAAGTTGGCGAACAGGCGGGTCGAGTTCGAGAAGGTGTTGTAATACCGCCGGCTGTAAGAGGCGGTCAGGAAGTGCGTCAACTGGCCGTCCAGCTCATCGCGGCCCTGCAACAGGCCGTAGCCCGCTTCAATATAGCCTTTGAAGGCGTCAATGAAGGTGGTTGCGCCAAAGACGTTGGCGTTGCTGTTCTTCTGCGCTCCGAGGATGCCCGCGTTGTCGACATTGTCGAACGCGGCGAAGAAGGTGATGTCGTAGTTGGGAAGGCCCAGCTTGGCTGAGTTCCTCGCGGGGAGGGTCACCGCGCCGCCGAGGATCGCGTCGTTCGCCCAGATCCCGTTCTGCAGGAACAGGGGGAAGAGACCGACAACGAACGGCAGGTCGAAGCGGGCGTCCTTGCCGGAGAAACCCGAATAGAGGGAGCCGAGGTCACCCTCGAAGAACAGCGTCTGCGGGTTGAAGTCGAACTCATCGGTGAACTTCCTATCGCCGTCGCCGCCGCCGAACTCGTAGCGGGTGAATTTTGCATTCTTCTGAAGCGGCGTGAAGAAGGCGTGTATTCGTTCGGTGGCGGTAAACTTGAAGTCGATGTCGAGGTTCAGGCGGGTCGCGATCTGGGCGATATCCTTGCCGTTGTTGCCGTTGTAGGCGACCGCCGTCCGCCAGTCGCCGTAGATGGAGAGGCCCGGCAGCAGCGGATTCAATTCACCCAGGAGGGTGCTGCTCGGCTCGTAACCGCCGGAGGTGTACTGCTCGCGGCCCAGCTCAAGAAGCGGACGCGGCGCCTCGACCTCGCGCTTCGCGCCGTAGATGTCGACCTGCGACTTGGCATCGTAGTTCTTGTCATACTGCGGACCGGCTCGGAAAAGGTCGTCCTTGCCGTCCACCACCTTGTGTGTTGGGTCTGCAGTGCCGTCGGCAGTCTTTTTGGCGTATGCGCCTACGTACTGCGGCGGACCATGCTGCTGCACATCGGCTTTCTCCTCGACGGACTCGACCCGTTTGGCGGTGGGCCACACCTGGGTCGACCAGGCTCCCTTCGGAGCCTCGCCGCCGCTTTGCCCCGCCGCAGGCTCTGCAGTCGTGCCGGACATCACGAGGTAGCCGCCGGCTACCAGCGCGATAGTGGCGGTCGTTGTCCCGGCACGGCGCAGAAGGTTGTGATTAAAAGTCACGAAAAGTCCCCCATGTCGTGGTTCGGACCTGCGGGGGTAAGGCTGGGGACCTGCTACTTTGGACCCCCTTGCGGGCCCCCAACCCAAAAGCCCCACGGCTTCTCGGCTCTAGGGCTTCACTTCGAGCTCCACTGTGCGGACCATGAAGCTCAGCATCCGCTCGTTCATTCGCCGCTCCATCTCCTTGGTGGAGCCGACGAAGCGCATGAAGTAGATCGGCTCGGCACGGCTCCGCAGGCGGAAGGCGAGGTGGTACTTGCCGGTCTTCTTGATCAGGTTACCCGGCACTTGGTAGTTGACCCGCTTCTCCTCCAGCGGCGACAGGGAGTGGTTCTCCATGCGCACCGTCGGCGGATGGTTGAGAACGGTGGTCGGCACCTGCGGCGGGCGCAGATGCGGCAGCGGATCGTTGTCGAAGTTCACCGGCAGATACATCTCGCGGTCGGTGCCCTTGAGGTTGGTGGTCAGGAACTTGGCCTGGAAATTCACCAGTTGCTGGTCGGCCTTGATCTTGCCGGCCCCGACATCCAGGCTGTGCAGATCGGCCACGTCGCCGTTGCTGTCGGTGTAGCCCGTCTCCCAGACGTTCTTGCCGTCCGGATCGACGAGGGCGACGTTCACCCAGAGCTGCGGCTGCGCACCCAGAGAGCCGGACGGCAGGTTGTGCCCGGAATTGAGGTTCTTGATCTTGTAGGAGAACGCCAGAGGCCTGCCGACCTTCGGGTCGCCCGCGATGTAGGGACCGTCGACTCTGGCGCCGTTCTCCATGGCCTGGCGCCTGACCTCGTCCCGCTCGTCGAGCTTCGCGAGATTCTCCTCGATGATCAGTCGGGCGTCCTCACGGTCGAGCGTATCGGCCCAGCGTTTGGGAAAGGCGACCTTGACCTTGCCGCGTGCGACCTTGTCCTCGAACTCGGCGGTGCCCCAGCCGCCGCGCCAATCGAACTCCAACCAGTCCTTCATGGTGAAGGCCTGGGCCTTCGTGTTGTGGGGGAAGACGCCGGGGTGGGCGATCGAATAGCCCGGGCCGATGAAGCGGTGATTGGCATGCTTGCGTCCCGGGTTGATCTCCTTGCCGCCGATCACGGCGGAGGGTCCGGTCGCATAGCCCTCGGGCTTTCCGGGGACCCTGCCCATGTGGCAGTCCTGGCAGGTGACGCCTGCATTGTGTGCTGGGCTGGCGCGATACTGATCCCACACGATCTCGAGCTTGATGCCCAGGTTGACGGCAACCTGGTGGCAGCTGACGCAGAACTCCGCCTTGGTGATCTGGGGGTTCGTAAACATGCCGCCGTGGATACTGTTGCCACGCCCGCCTTCGCTGGTCTTGACGGAGTAGGTTTCCTTGTTGGCGAGGATTTCCTTGAGGACGCTTTTCTCCCCGCTGCCGTAGATCGGGTCGAAGATCTTGCCCGGCTCGACCCTGCGCTCGCCGTTGACCTTGCCGTACTGCTCCTTGACCCGGTGGCAGGTGATGCAGCTCACGCCCTCGCGCGAGATCTGGCTCATCGCCCAAAGCGGCGTTTCGCGCTTCTCGCCGAGCTGCGTGCCAACCTGCTGGTGGCAGCGCACGCAGAAGGTGCCGACCGTACCTTTGGTCAG
>JBAPMW010000908.1:0-2135 GCA_049278815.1 Hyphomicrobiaceae bacterium | reverse complement strand
ATTTCGCGCCTTGCCGCGGGCAACCGTTCCCCAAGCAGGGGAAGTCAAGACCATCTCATCATGCATGAACCCCAAGGCGTCGTTGACGTCCTGGCGGCCTTTGGCTGCGCCGAGGCCCGCCGCCAACCGGAGCTTCTCCTCTGCAAGCAAGGTCGCCTCCACATCGGATCTGGTCGCCCCATAAATATGTGCGGCACGCACATGTGTCAAATTGATATTCGTGCGCGACGCACATATATTGCCGACATGGAAGAGCGAATCGCCAATCTCCTGGGCGCGCTCGCGCTCGCCGTGATCGATCGGGTCGAGGCGGCTGCGCGCGCGACGTTGCAGCATGGCGGAGAGACGCCGGCGGCGCTCGTGGTCATCGGGTACGGTCAAGGCATGTCCAATGACATGCTGCGTCGCGTCCTCGGCCTTTCGCATCCGGGCGCCGTACGAGTGGTGGATCGTCTGGTCGCCGACGGGCTGGTCGAGCGCCGTCCTGGGCGGGATGGGCGAGAAGTGGCGTTGCACCTCACCAAGCGGGGTTTGCGCGCACGCAGACAGCTCCTGGCAGGCCGCATCGAGGCGATCCGGCCGCTGTTGGCGACACTTGGGGACGACGATCGGGCGCAATTCGGAGTGCTGTTGCACCGCATGCTGGCTGCGATAGAGACAAGCGAGATGCAGCGCTATACGATCTGCCGACTCTGCGATGATCGCGTGTGCGCGAATTGCCCCTTGCCGACGTCGAAAGGACGCGGGACCTGACGCCCTCCTGTGACAATCGAAGGGGTCCACCGCAGCCTGCCGGTTCCGCTTCGGGCACAATGCGGCAAGCGGCAACCATACTCCGGAAACAATGGTCCGAAACCTGACGTCAAATCAAACGCTTGGGCTGACCCAGCTCGCGCATGCTGCTCCGAAGATTGACATCTGAAGCGAAACGCTCGTGAGCGCGGTCGCTATCCTCCACACAGCAGACGTGATCGGCGACGCAGGGACCGCCGCGGGTCACGTCCGGGCAAAGGTCCGCTCTGTATAGCTGCACCCAGGCGCCAATGGTCGGCGACCACGAGGCGCAGACGGCCGCTGCGTCAGAGGTATGCGGCGTCCACCGCGAAACCGATTGCGTGCTGCGCAGAGGCTGCGCTACGCGGCAGCGGCCACGAGGTCACCGGCGCGGGCAGTGAGAGAGGAGCTGCGGCCGGAGTCATCCCCGACGCGAAAACCCGTGGACATTCTTCGCCTGAATCGATCCCGCGCCGAATCCGTCCGCGATGCGTCTTCTGCATACATTTGCGCCGACGATTCGACTCCGCTTTGTGGCCGGGTGAATAAATTCGGTGTTTGCATTCCTTCTGGCTACACGGAAGAGGGCGGAGAGCAAGCTGGGTTTTTGCTAGCAAAAACCGCCGACCCGGCAGACGCCGGGATCGGTCCCGGCCGAGGCCGGGAGCGTGCTTCGCCCGCGATCCTGTTAACGCCCGTTTGTCATGCCGCGCCCACGCAAAGACGACACTCGCAGCCACCAGATAAACATCCGTTTCACGGCGCGCGAATTCGCACGCGTCCACCATCACGCGGGGCTGGTGGGCAAGACGCCCGCGGATTTCGCGCGCGGCGTTTTGCTGCGCCGGCCGCGCCGGCGGAAAGACAACGCCCCCGTCATGATCGGAATCAGCGAGCACGTGCTCCTCCACTGGCACGAGACCCGATCGGCGCTCAATGCGGTTGGGCACCGCTTCAACGCGACGGGAGAGATTCCGGGCGTCGAGCTCGAAGGGTTGCTCCGCACGCTGCGGCGTCTTGTGGCCGCCAGCTTTCCCGCTCCGCTCTTCTCAGGCGGCGCCTGCGCCCGTTACGCGCTGGCGCCCGCGCTGCGGTATCATCTGCGTAAAACCTGCACCAACCTCGTCCAGATCGCCGACCGCTTCCAGTCGCTCGGCCTCCTGCCGCCGGTGCCCCACTGCAATCTCATCCGCCGCTTCCGCACCATACTCAACGGTGACAGCCTGCCCCATGGTTGCGGATCGGCGCCACGCATTGACCCCCATCGGCATCCAAGCGCGACCCGCTGCTCAAGCCCTCCGTTGCTCCGCTACGCTCCGCAACTCCGGCCTTGAGCAGCGGAAGACGCACATAGTGGAGGG
>JBAPMW010000907.1:0-1853 GCA_049278815.1 Hyphomicrobiaceae bacterium | reverse complement strand
CTCTAGTGGGACTGCCGGTGATAAGCCGGAGGAAGGTGGGGATGACGTCAAGTCATCATGGCCCTTACGGGCTGGGCTACACACGTGCTACAATGGCGGTGACAGTGGGCAGCCACCCAGCAATGGGGAGCTAATCACCAAAAGCCGTCTCAGTTCGGATTGGGGTCTGCAACTCGACCCCATGAAGTCGGAATCGCTAGTAATCGCAGATCAGCACGCTGCGGTGAATACGTTCCCGGGCCTTGTACACACCGCCCGTCACACCATGGGAGTTGGCTTTACCCGAAGACGGTGCGCTAACCGCAAGGAGGCAGCCGGCCACGGTAAGGTCAGCGACTGGGGTGAAGTCGTAACAAGGTAGCCGTAGGGGAACCTGCGGCTGGATCACCTCCTTTCTAAGGATGCCAGGAAGCATGGCTCTCAGCCATCTCGGCCGAGGTCTTTCCCGGTGCTTAGAAACATCAGGAGCCAAATGAGGCGCGAGTCTCTGGCTCCATTTGCGGGACGCCGCCGCCTTCGTTTCTCTTTCTTCGCTTGGACATCCGCCGCGCTTGGCGGGCCAGATCTTGGGCCTGTAGCTCAGTTGGTTAGAGCGCGCGCTTGATAAGCGTGAGGTCGAAAGTTCAAATCTTTCCAGGCCCACCAACGCACGGTGGCAGGGTCTCCTATGGAGACTGCGCGCCTGGAAGGTGGCCGTGAGGCCGAGCCGATAGATCCTGAAGGGGCCATAGCTCAGTTGGGAGAGCGCCTGCTTTGCAAGCAGGAGGTCGTCGGTTCGATCCCGTCTGGCTCCACCAGCTCGCTGGTGTGAGACTGCTGGGTGTGAGGGTCCAAGCCTCGAAGAGCAACAGTTCCGCTGCTTGCAGAGCAGCGGTTGCTTGTCTTGACATCGTGAAGAAGGGATACGCCCGTGACGTGGAGAGCCGACAGAGCTCCGCGTTGGTGTCGGCGCATCGAGATGGGGTCCGCGACGCAAGTCGTTGGGCTCCGATCTTGTGTGTGCTTGGCACCCTTGGCTCGCTAACCGCAAGCCTTGGTTCGGGTTTATCTCGATGCAACTGGTCTTTCTATAGGCGGTGCTTACCGTGCCGAGAAAGAGCTGGACAGGATCTCGTGCTGTCAAGCGTGAGGGGCGGTTCGGCTTACTCAGGTGGGCATTGCTAATGAGAGCGATCAAGTGACCTAAGGGCATTCCGGAGGATGCCTTGGCGACAAGAGGCGATGAAGGACGTGGTACGCTGCGATAAGCTACGGTGAGCTGCGAACAGGCTTTGACCCGTAGATTTCCGAATGGGGAAACCCACCTTCAGGCATCAGTAGTCGAGAGCCAAGTCCCGGCAACGGGAGGTGGGGATCGACTTCTGATGCTTGGTAAAAGGTATTTGATCCTGAATACATAGGGATCAAAAGCAAACCCGGGGAACTGAAACATCTAAGTACCCGGAGGAAAGGACATCAACCGAGACTCCGCTAGTAGTGGCGAGCGAACGCGGACCAGGCCAGTGCTTCATCAAAGACAAGTGGAACCTTCTGGAAAGTTGGGCCTCAGTGGGTGATAGCCCCGTACACGTAATGCAATGATGAAGCCTCGAGTAGGGCGGGGCACGTGCAATCCTGTCCGAACATGGGGGGACCACCCTCCAAGCCTAAGTACTCTTTGTCGACCGATAGCGAACAAGTACCGTGAGGGAAAGGTGAAAAGCACCCCGACGAGGGGAGTGAAATAGACCTGAAACCGGATGCTTACAAACAGTCGGAGCCCGCAAGGGTGACGACGTACCTTTTGTATTATGGGTCAGCGACTTAATCTGACGAGCAAGCTTAAGGCGATAGCTGTAGGCGCAGCGAAAGCG
>JBAPMW010000906.1:0-3861 GCA_049278815.1 Hyphomicrobiaceae bacterium | reverse complement strand
ATCAATACGAGCTAATGACCTGAAAATCATGCATAAATTGTGAATTATTACCCAATCGCAGCAACGGTGATTGATATAATATAGTGAGAATGACATCAGATATAAAACATCATAATATATCTAGCATAAGAGGCATATTTCTGGCTGGAAATCGCCGTGTCGAAAGAGGGGCTCAAACGAAGCAAGTTGCACGGAAGCTGTGCGGGCGGGCCCGCATCTCCTGAGGAGGGGCTGGTGCTGTGGGCCGCCAGGATTTGCCAGGATTTGGATGCGCCTGGCACGCGTCTGGTCACCCGCTACGGTGGCGGCGCGTCTGCCGATCGTCCTGCGGGTTGGGGCGCTAGCGCTTTTTTTTGGGGCGGAGGCAGTTTTTCAGGCAGCGGTACAGGAGGCCTTGGCAGCGCTGGCGCTTGCTGGTCGACTTATAGCAGATGCCGTACGCCTCCCAGCACCGCGTCCGGCAGGAGTTCTCAGCCCCGGCTGGCGGGGCCGCGAGCAGTGCCGCCAAGGCGATAAGTGCGCCGACCGTCGTCGGACAGACCCTGCGTGACATGGAAGCGTTCATACCCCTGACCGACATCGCACGGCGCCGCTGCGCTGCTCGATTGTGCAGCTGCGCTCATGAACCGGCTCTGAATAGGGTTGGACGGCGGTGGATGCAACGAGGGTTTGCAGGACGGCGCGTCCGTCGCGAGTGGCGAGCGGAGAGGCAGGGGCCGCTTCTGGAGGCGACCCGCTACGCGCAACTGGCTCGCGGGCTCAGGCTGCCCGGTCCTTCATGCCCTTCACGCCTTCCTGCTTGGCGCAGTGGGCACAGCAGAAGATCCTGCCCTTGGCCTCGATGCCATGGCCGATGACCCGGCAGTCGCAGTGCGCGCAGCGGGGCGCCATGGCCTGGATGGCGCACTCGAAGCTGTCGAATGTCATCGACCGGCTGCCCTGGGTGATCTGCATGGTCTTGTCGTAGTCGTTACCGCAAACGTCGCAGCGCGCCATCGTGAGGGCTCCTTTAAGGGAAAGGTCCTAGACTCTAAACCGCCCGCCGGCTGGGATGGTTTCGGGCAGAGGCGGCAACGTCGTTAACGATACGGTGTCAGGCGCGGCGGCGCCTGGAATGGCCGGGGGAGAGCGATGAGCGCGGTTCTGATCACGGGCGGGGCGGGCTACATCGGCAGCCATGCGGCTTACGCGTTTCTCGATGCCGGCCGGGAGGTGGTGGTGCTCGACGACCTCTCGACCGGGGTGCGCGCGAGCCTGCCCGCGCGGGCGACCTTCTACCAGGGCTGCGTCTCGGATCGCGGGCTGGTGACGGACATCGTCACGCGGCACGGCGTGGAAGGGGTGCTGCATTTCGCCGGCTCGATCGTGGTGCCGGAATCGGTGGCCAATCCCGCCAAGTACTATCGCAACAACACGAGCCGCGCCCTGGAGCTCGTCGATGCGCTGATCGCGGGCGGTGTGAGGCGGGTGGTGTTCTCCTCGACGGCGGCCGTCTACGGCGTGCCGGAGCGGGTGCCGATTGCCGAGACGGCGCCGGTGCAGCCGATCAACCCCTACGGCTGGTCGAAGCTGTTCTTCGAGCGGCAGATCACGGACTTAGGCGCAGCGCACGGTCTGGCGTGCGCGTCGTTGCGCTATTTCAACGTTGCGGGCGCCGATCCCGCGGGCCGCACCGGGCAGAGCACGCCGCAGGCCACCCATCTCATCAAGGTTGCGTCGCAGGCCGCCACCGGTCAGCGCGACGGCATGAGCGTCTTCGGCACCGACTACCCGACGCGCGACGGCACCTGCGTACGCGACTTCATCCATGTCAGCGACCTCGCCGAGGCGCACGTGGCGGCCTACGATCTGCTGCGCGAGGGTGGCCCGAGCCACACCTTCAACTGCGGCAACGGCCGCGGCTATTCCGTG
The DNA here is from genome assembly GCA_049278815.1 of Hyphomicrobiaceae bacterium. Lineage (GTDB taxonomy): Bacteria > Pseudomonadota > Alphaproteobacteria > Rhizobiales > Hyphomicrobiaceae > AWTP1-13. The sequence goes on along the minus strand of JBAPMW010000906.1, from coordinate 1,950 downwards.
CGCGAGGTGATCCGGGCGGTGGAGGCGGCCGCCGGCCGCGGCCTGCGCCTCACCTGCGAGGGTCGCCGCGCCGGCGATCCGCCCGAGCTGGTGGCGGACCCCAGGCTGCTGTTCGAGCATGTCTCGTGGCGGCCGCGGTACGGACTGCCCGATATGGTCGAGACGGCGCTCGAGTGGGAGCGGAGGCTTGGGCGGTAGGGAGGTGTCAGACCCTCCGGGTCTGACACCGTTGCTCCAACGCCGGCCTGCGCTATGGTGTCAGACCCAGAGGGTCTGACACCACTAAAAGGCATACTCCGTAAAAAGCGGCGCCACGCTGCCACCCCATGCGCCCCGGTAGCGGGCCAGCATCTCCTGGGCCGGCGACACGCCGTCGCGCAGGATCGCCTCCACCGGCTCCAGGAACCGCGTCTCGTCGCGGCCTTGCCCATCCAGGATGGCCCGACGCGCCAGGCCGGCCCTGGCGATGGTAAGCGCGGCACGGGCCAGCGCCAGCACACTGGTGGCCCGGAACGGCGTGCCGAGGCCGGTGCGGGGCACGGCGTCGCGCAGGGCCTGGCGCTCCTCGGCGGTCCAGCCCTTGACCAGGTCCCAGGCGGAGTCGAGGGCGGTGCGGTCGTACAGGATGCCGGTCCAGAATGCCGGCACCGCGCAGATGCGGCGCCAGCGCCCGCCGTCGGCGCCGCGCATCTCCAGGAAGCGCTTCATGCGCACCTCCGGGAACAGCGTGGTCAGGTGGTCCGACCAGTCGTCGAGCGTCGGCCGCTCGCCGGGCAGCTGCGCGAGGCGGCCGGCCATGAAGTCGCGGAACGAGGCGCCGGCCGCGTCGATGTAGCGGCCGTCGCGGTAGACGAAGTACATCGGCACATCGAGTGCATAGTCGGCATAGCGCTCGAAGCCCATGCCGGGCTCGAACGCGAAGGGGAGCATGCCGGTGCGGTCGGCATCGGTGTGGCGCCAGATCTCGCTGCGCAGCGACAGGAACCCGTTGGGCTTGCCCTCGGTGAAGGGCGAGCAGGCGAAGATGGCGGTGGCGACGGGCTGCAGGGCGAGGGCCACGCGGACCTTCTGCACCATGTCGGCCTCGCTGCCGAAGTCGAGGTTCACCTGGATGGTGCAGGTGCGGTACATCATGTCGAGGCCGCGTGTGCCGACCCTGGGCATATAGTCGGTCATCACCTGGTAGCGCTGCTTCGGCATGCGAGGCATCTCGGCCAGCGTCCAATCGGGCGCGAAGCCGACACCGAGGAAGCCGATGCCGAGCGGAGGGCCGACCTGGAGACACTGGTCGAGGTGTGTCTGCGTCTCGACGGCGACCTGGTGCACGTCCGCCAGCGGCTCGCCCGACAGCTCGAACTGGCCGCCCGGCTCCAGCGAGATCGTGCCGCCCGGCTCGCCCTCGGGGCGTTTCAGCGCGATGATGGTGTCGCCCTCCCTGATCGGCTGCCAGGCGTATCTGTCGATCAGGCCTTGCATCAGGGCGCGCACGCCGCGCTCGCCCTCGTAAGGCACGGGCTTAAGGGTGTCGGTGTGGAAGAGGAGCTTCTCGTGCTCGGTGCCGATGCGCCAGCGTTCCGCCGGCTTCGATCCTGCGGCGATCCAGGCGACGAGATCGTCACGCGAGTCCACCGGTTGGCTCGGCGCTGTGTCCTGGCGGGTGGACATCGGGTCTTGCGTATCCTGCTCAGCGATGGGGCTTGGGGCGGCCCTGGTTGGTGGAAGCCGCAGCGCCCACATGCTGCGCTGCCGCGAGGTCGTGGGTCAACCGGCATTGCGCCACAACGGCTGGACGGGCCCGGGGGCTAAGCAAAGTGCGCTTTTGCTGCCCAACGCTTGCGCGGCGTCTCGCAGCAGGTTGCGCCAACGCCGGCTATTGAGCGAGGTGCGTGCCCACAACGTCCCCTCGCCCCTTGCGGGGGAGGGACAGGGTGGGGGGATTGCCGAACATCG
>JBAPMW010000905.1:0-2309 GCA_049278815.1 Hyphomicrobiaceae bacterium | reverse complement strand
AGGCAGGCGACATGCACGGTGACGCGGGGTGGAGCAGCCCGGTAGCTCGTCAGGCTCATAACCTGAAGGTCGTAGGTTCAAATCCTACCCCCGCAACCATCTATGTCGGACTCCCTGGTGATCCGGTTTGAGGCGTGATTCCAACTGCAACGGCATAGCGCCCGCCCGCCTTCCCACCAAGTTGATCACCAGGACGTTCTTGCCGAAGTTCGCCGCGGCGGGCTCCGGGAGTTGCGGCGCCAAGGCCGTTGAAAGTGGGCCCGCGGCTGGACCGCGAGCCCACGCTACATGCCCCTACTTGCTCGCGCGCTGGACGCAGCTCTCGGCCGCATCGAGCGCCTGCCGGGCTTTGGCGAGCGCGTCCCGCAGCTGGGCGGCTTCGCGGCCGGACAGGTAGGGGCCCGGCTCCGGCAGTTGCTCCGGCGGCGCGGTGGCGACCTCGCGGAACTTCTGCCCGGTGGCGATCTCGGCGATGCGTCCGCCGTTCACGCCGAACCAAGCTGCGATGTCGTGCTGGCGGTCGCCGCGGGCGAGCATGCCCTTGACGATCGCAGCGTCCTCATCGGACAGGGCAATGCCGCTGGCGGGTGCGCGATACCTCATGACGCCCTCCATCACGCCACCTGCTTGCTGCGCTTCAGCAGCTCGGTCTCGAACGCGTCGAGCACCAGCTCGTAGGAGCCCTCGTTCTTGCCGATCTTCTGCGGATCGAAGCGGAAAGCGTCGAGGATCACGCGGTACTTCTTGACGATGGCGTAGAGGCAGTCGTCCAGGAACCGCGCCGGGTCCTCCTTCCAGCGCACGTGGCCCTTCTCGTCCTTCTCCATGAGCGCCTTGAGACCGTAGACGAGCGGCATGATCAGGCCGTCCGGATAGCTGTAGACGACCGGCTCATCGGTGAAATGTGTGGTAGGCTTGGTGCGCATATCCTTGGCCATCTTGACGGTAGAGATGCGGCCGAACTTCCCTTCGCTGTCGTTGTAGGCGTCGGGAAAGTCCCGGTAGATCTTGTCGTAGAGATCCGGGAGCTGGCCGGCCATCACCAGGGCGCTGTGCACTGCCGTGTTGTGCAGCTCGTGCGTGTAGTCCCCGTCGGTCACCTTGGAGACGCCTTCGTCGCTCATCAGCTCGTCGAACTTCTTCGCGCAGTCGCTCTTCTTCTGGTAGATCGTCTGCGGCGTGAGGCTGATCTCCACCGGCAAGTCGATGACCGAGAGCGGGATCCACGCCAGCGCAATGATGTCCCGCACCTTGACCTCGCCGCCGTCGTTGGTCTTCCACTCGATGCGCTCGGCGATCTTGCGCGGAAGGGACTTGCGCAGGTACTCGTAGAAGCCCTTCTTGTTGGCCTTCGTCTCCAGCGTCAGCTCGACGTTGTTGTTGCGGGCCGCACAGATGTCGAGCAGCGAGCCGTTGAAGTCGTCGACGACGTCCTCGTTCTCCACGTCGGACGGCACCAGCACCTCGATCGGCACGAGAAAGTCGAGCGGGCCGTCGCTGGCCTCGTCGCCGCCGCTCTTGCGCAGTGCTTCGATCTCGGCGCGGTTGGCCTCCCAGACCTCCTTGAGGTCGGGCCACGACTTGATCTTCTTGAGGAGCTTCTCGTCGGCCAGGGCCTTCGCAACGATGTGGGTGCCGATGGCCAGCATGTTGTGGCCGCCGTCGAGGATGCCCTCGATCTTCGTGTTCTGGAAGCGCAGCTCGTAGCGGTGGCGCTGCAGCGCCTCGTAGTCGGACGCGCCGACCAGCACGCCCTTGGTCTTGAAGGGGAACGTCTCGGGCGTGCCGCGGATGCTTTCAATGATGTCGGCCGTGACGGCGCCGGCCTTGGCCGACCGCGGATTGGCCTCCAGGTCGGCCGCATCGAACAGCTGCAGCATGTTCTTGGCGCGCACGAAGCCGACGACGCGCTTGACGGGGCCTTCCGTCTGCTCTGCGACCTGCTCAAAGCGGATGACGATGTTGGCGGGGTTCATTTCCGGTTTCTCCATCATGTGGAGAGACCGGCTCCGGGCGCAGGGTCACAAAGTGTGACGGCGCAAAAAGGCCTTCCGGCCCATCTGAGCACGTCGCCATCCGGCGACACCACAACCAGAACCGTTCTCAGGTTCTTCACAGCTCCTGTCCAGGAGCGCGCGCCTTGTCTCATATTCCGGACACGGCGTCAAGCCCGGGCGAGTTCCTCGCCACGGCTCGGCACTCGGGTTAACGGCGTAGTTTGAGTTGCACTGCGGGACGTGATTCCCTGGCGTATTGATTCGCTGGGGGAGCGCGGATGGCTGCTGTCACGATCCTGGAGGAAGCGCCGC
>JBAPMW010000904.1:0-3052 GCA_049278815.1 Hyphomicrobiaceae bacterium | reverse complement strand
GTTCTACCTGATGCCGAAGCTGCCCGGTTCTCGGCAGTATGATTGCTGCGCCGCTTGGCTCCAGGAAGGACCCAAGGCCGGGTGCGAGCTGACCCGGATATCAGTCAAACCCGTTGGGAGTTCCGCGATGAGCGACCTCATTGTCCTCGATTTTGACGGCACAGGCACCGCGGACGAGGTGCTCACCAGGCTGCGCAGCATGCAGAAAGAGCACCTCATCGATCTGGAGGATGCGTGCGTCGTTGTTCACACCGACGCCGGCAAGGTCCAGGTCAAGCAGGCGGTCAATCTGACCAAGGCTGGCGCAGCGACGGGTCTCAGCACCGGCATGCTGATCGGCGCACTGGCAGGGCTGCTGGTGCTCAATCCTCTTGCAGGAATGGTCGTGGGCGGCCTGGGCGGCGCCGGCTTCGGTGCGCTGTCGGGTAAGATGGCCGACTACGGCATCAACGACGACTTCATCAAGGGCCTCGGCAATACGATACCCAAGGGCTCGTCGGCCTTGTTCGTTCTGGTCAAGAGCTCCACACCGGACAAGGTCCTGCCCGAGATCGAGGCCTACAAGCCGCGCGTGCTCAAGACATCGCTCTCCAAGCAGCAGGAAGACAAGCTGCGGGCCGCGTTGCAGACGAGAGCCCAGGCCGCGTAGGCGCACGTCGTGGAGAGCAGAGCTGGTCGCTCTGCTCTCGGGCCTCCGGCCAGAGCGAGATCGTCCACCGCGAGCCTCCCGAATCAGAGACGCCGGCACCATCAGAAAGGCTCCAGAAGGATCGCCTGTCGGGCGACGGCCTCTGCATCGGCCGCGACAGCGGCGCCGCCGCGAGTGAGGACTACAAGACACCAGCGAGCGCAAGGGCGGAACGATCCTCGGCGTCGCGGTCACGATCGAGAAGACGCAGTACCTGCACCTTGAGAAACGGGCCGCCGCGGCGTTTGCTCTTTGCTTTCGTCGCAACGCCCGTCCGCGTTAGCCCCTGCTCCGGAGCCCCGGGTCGGCCCACACAGCAGTTGACCCCAAGGCCCGTCCGGGGCAAGAGTGCGCCATGGCGCGGAGCGTAGCGCAGCCTGGTTAGCGCACCAGTCTGGGGGACTGGGGGTCGCGAGTTCAAATCTCGCCGCTCCGACCAATCAAATCAAACACTTAACTTCGAAAGCTCAAGCAATTGAATCCCAAAGGGACGCAAAAGGGACGCACCGGAACAGGTGCTGCAGAGTTCAGCGGGGAGTTCCCTTAGCTCTAGCTCGCTGGCGGCCGCACTCTTCGACGCTGACGGCGTGATGCCGGCCTTAACTCACATTCCTGAGCCTTGGAACCTGCGGAACTTGTCCGCTTGTGGCAGAGTGGCTTTCGAATCGGCAGGTCCGTGACTGTATTACTGGTTGCGGAGCGCGTGACACGCCATAAAGAGCGCCGTGGATCAGATCAACGAATTCGTGGATGAAAGACAGAAGGGGTGGTGCATCCACTGTGGCGGGCGGATCGCCGATCTGGCGAGCAATCGGGATCACGCGCCATCCAAGAGCTTGCTCTTGAAGCCATACCCAGCCAACCTTCCGGTCGTGCAGGTGTGTATGGCCTGCAACAATGGCTTCTCCCGCGACGAAGAGTACCTAGCGGCCTTCTTGGGTGCGGTGCTTTCGGGATCGACGGAACAGACCGCGCACCTCAACCCGGCCGGCGGCCGGATACTTGGTGGCAGCGAGGGACTTAAAAAGCGGATCGAGCGCTCGAAGGTCGAGTACAAGACAATTGCCGGCGAAACGCGGTTGCTCTGGAAACCTGAACAAGACAGGATAAACAGGGTCGTCGTGAAGAACGCGCGCGGTCACGCTTTCTTCGAATATGGCGAGGCCATGCTGTCGGAGCCGGATAGCGTGTGGTGGATGCCGCTGCAAGTACTGTCGGCGGAGGAGCGAGAGGAGTTCGAGAACACCGGCATGGGCGCAGTGTGGCCGGAAGTCGGAAGCCGGATGTTGACGCGCGCCCTGACCGGACAGGACCTGTCGGACGGGTGGGTGATGGTCCAGGAACGTGTCTACCGCTACGCTGTAATGCAAGCGGATGGCTTGCTGGTTCGCTCGGTGCTGTCCGAGTATTTGGCCACTGAAGTCCATTGGGGGGATTGAGTGTGGGCCATCGTTGGCAACATGCTGTTGGATTGGCATAGTCTCGAGTAAGCTGCCGAATCACTTGTGACGCACCAGAAAGCCGCTTGACAACCCAGGAGCGTCGAGGGGGCAAACTTGTTCATTTTTCAGATTGCGCCGGTTCATGCTGCGCGCTGAGCCGAGCTGGCCCCGCGAGGGTTCATCTGCTGCAGAGTCGGCCGAGGGGCGGGCTGTGTCGCTGTTCTGCGGGGCTGGAGGCTTCTGCGCGGGCGTCCAGCTGGCTGGCTACAAGATTGTCTGCGCCGTTGAGAATGATGAAACCGCTGTCAAGACCCACAGCGCTAATTTTCCCGGCGTGCGGCTGCCGTCGGTTCGAGACCTTTGCACGAGGATCGCGCCATGGCTGATCAGACCTCTCTCGGGTATTGGGTCCGGCGGTTCCTCTTGGAGTATGCGGCGTCGGAGCGCAACCTGTCGTCCAACACATGCGCGAGCTATCGCGACATGCTCGTCCTGCTGCTGCCGTTCATCTCAAAGCGCACGCGCATACCCGTGGGCAAGCTGTCCGTGACCGACGTCTCAGCCGACGAAGTGCGCGCGTTTCTCGCGCACCTCGAACGCGACCGGAATTGCAGCACAGCGACCAGGAACCAGCGCCTTGCATCGCTGCGTGCGCTGGCGCGCTTCATCGGCGCACACAGCCCGGAGCACGTGGAGTGGTGCGGGCAAATCCGAATGGTGCCCATCAAGAAGGGCATCGCGGCCAGCGTAACCTATCTGGAGAAGGCAGAGATCGATGCCTTGCTGGCCGCCCCCGACCAGTCGACAAAGCAAGGGACACGCGACCATGCCTTGCTGCTGTTCCTCTACAACGCCGGTGCCCGAGTGAGTGAAGCCGTATCGCTGCGGATCGGCGATATCGACTGGCACAACAAGTCGGTTC
>JBAPMW010000903.1:0-5307 GCA_049278815.1 Hyphomicrobiaceae bacterium | reverse complement strand
CCGGTGGCCCCGGTTATCAGGATCGTCATAGCCCCTTGCCGGCTCCCCGGCGCGTACCTACCCGCCAAACGCGCATCCCGACCGGGCAATACGGCATGAGCATGGCCGGTGCAAGGGTGGGCCCCCCGCGAAGAGCCTCGGAGGTGTCACCATCCCATTCACGGCGCCCGCACCGCTACCTCGGCGGTGGCCAGCACGCAGCGGCACATGCCGTCGGCGAGCGGCACTGCCGGCGGGTCCTTCTGGCTGCACTCGGGCAGGCGCACGGCGCAGCGGGGGTGGTAGTGGCACCCCGAGGGCGGATTGGCTGGCGATGGGACGTCGCCCAGGGCGGCCGGCTTGATCAGGTGGCGGGCGGGGTCCAGCGAGGGCACGGAATCGAGCAGCGCCTTGGTATAGGGATGCCGGGGAGCGGTGAAGATGCGCTCGGTCTCGCCCAGCTCGACGATGCGGCCCAGGTACATGACGGCGACGCGGGTGGCGAAGTAGCGCACGACGCCCAGGTCGTGGGTGATGAACAGGTAGGTGAGATTGCGCCTCTCCCGCAGGTCGGCGAGCAGGTTCAGGATCTGCGCCTGGATCGACACGTCGAGCGCGGAGGTGGCCTCGTCGCAGATCAGGAGTGTCGGCTCGACGGCCAGCGCCCGGGCGATGCAGATGCGCTGGCGCTGGCCGCCCGAGAACTCGTGCGGATAGCGCCACATGGTCTCCGGGTCGAGGCTCACCTGGCGCATGAGGTCGGCCACGCGGGCGGTGCGCTCGTCGTGGCCGCCGCCCAGCCCGAACGCCTCCATGCCCTCAGCGATGGCATCGCGCACGGTCATGCGCGGATCGAGGGCGGCGCCGGGGTCCTGCATGACGAGCTGCATGCGGCGGCGATAGGGATGGAACTGGGCCGCCGGCAGTGCGGCGAGGTCCACGCCGTCGAAGCGGACGCAGCCGCCGGTCGGCTCGATGAGCCGCAGGATGCTGCGCCCCACGGTGGTCTTGCCGCAGCCCGATTCGCCCACCAGCGCCAGCGTCTCGCCCTGCCGGATGGCGAGATCGACGCCGTCTACGGCCCTCACATGGCCGGTGACGCGCTGGAGGATGCCGGCGCGGATCGGGTACCAGGTCCTGAGCCCGCGCACCTCCAGGAGTGGCTCGCCGCTCGCCGCCGTCATGGCCCCGCCTCCTGCCCGACCAGGTGGCACCACGCCCCCTGCGTGGCCGACACGCCGTGCCGGGCGGGCACCTCGGTGCGGCAGCGGTCGATGACCAGGGGGCAGCGGGTGTTGAAGCGGCACCCGGCCGGCCACTGTCCGGGGCGCGGCACGACGCCCTCGATCTCCTCCAGCCGGCGCCCGCGCGCCTCAGGCCGCGGGATCGAGCGCAGGAGCCCCTGCGTGTAGGGGTGCCGCGGGCGGCCGAGCAGCTCCTCGCGCGTGCCCTCCTCCACGATCTGGCCCGCATACATGACGGCGACGCGGTCGGCGATGGCGTTCACCACGCCGAGGTCATGGGTGATGAGGAGCACGGCCGTGCCGGTTGTAGCAGCCAGGTTGCGGATCAGCTCCAGGATCTGGGCGCGGATGGTGGCGTCGAGGGCGGTGGTGGGCTCGTCGCAGATGAGGAGGCGCGGCCGCATGGCCATCGCCATGGCGATCATGACGCGCTGCTTGAGGCCGCCCGAGAGCTGGTGCGGGTAGGCATCGACGCGGCTGCCGGGGTCAGGGATGCCGACCATCTGAAACATGTCGACGGTGCGCCGGCGCGCCTCCGCGGCGGACGCATCGGTGTGCAGCCGGATCGCCTCCTGCACCTGGGCGCCGACGGTGGTGACCGGGTTGAGGCTGGTCATCGGCTCCTGGAAGATCATGCCGATCTTGCCGCCGCGCAGCGCCCGCATCTCCGGCACCGGCAGCGAGAGCAGGTCGCGGCCATCGAAGCGGATGCGGCTCTCCGGCCCGATGCGGCCGGGCCTCGGCACCAGGCGCATGATGGCCAGTGCGGTGATGGACTTGCCGCAGCCGGACTCGCCCACCAGCGCCAGCGTCTCGCCCGGCGCGATCTCGAACGCCACGCGATCGACGACGGCCGCGCGCCCGTCCTCGGTCGGGAAGCTGACGGCGAGGCGGTCGATCGCCAGAAGGGGGGCGCTCGGGGCGGCGCTCATTGGGCCTCCTTGCGCGTCCTGGGGTCGGCGATGTCGCGCATGGCGTCGGCGATGGTGTTGACGGCGAGCACCAGGGTGAGCAGCAGGAGAGTGGCGGCGGCGAGGTTCCACCAGATGATGGGTGTGCGGGAGAGCTCGTTGCGCGCCTGGTCGATCATCTGGCCCCAGCTGCCGTCGATGCCGATGCCGAGGTAGGACAGGATGGTCTCGGTCAGCACCAGGCCGGTGAACAGGAGTGCGAAGGTGATGATGACGAGGTGGGCCAGGTTGGGCAGGATGTGGCGCACAATGATGCGCAGGTCCGACACGCCGAGGGCGCGGGCGGCGGCGACGTAGTCGGCCTCGCGCAGCTTGAGCGTCTCGCCGCGGGCGATGCGGCAAAGATTGACCCAGCCGGTCACGCCCAGCGCGATGCACACCTGCAGCGTGCCTTTGCCGAGCGCCATGATGAGCGCGATCAGGAGGAGCAGGCTCGGCACCGAGGCCAGCACCGTCATGATGAAGAACACCCCGTCGTCGACGCGGCGGCCGAAATAGCCGGCGCTCACGCCGAACAGCAGGGCGATGGGGATGACGATCAGGCTCGTGAACACCCCGATCAGCAAGGCGACGCGCACGCCCTTGAGCGCCCGGTAGACCACATCGCGGCCCAGGATGTCGGTGCCGAGCCAGTGGGCGCCTGGATGGGCGAGCGGCTTGCCGCCGTAGAAGGAGGTCTCGGCGAAGGGCGCCGAGTAGCTCGCCTCCTTGAAGGTGTCGGGCTGGAAGATGCGGTCGATGACGCTCCTCGGCTGATACGCGCCCACCCCATCGCCGCCGCCGATCCAGGCGATCGAATCGAGCAGCGCGATGAACACGAACACGGCCACCACCACGATGGCCGCGCGCCGCCGACGCCACAGCTCGACGGCGCTCTCGCGCCAGAAGCGGCTCCGAGCCAACATGCGGGCGAGCCAGACAGCGCCGAGGACGAGGAGAAGGACAACGACGTTCGAGATCCAGTGCACGGGCCGCCGCTCCTATCGTCTGTCATCCCGGGCCTTGTGCCCGGGATCCATCCAACCACGCACGCCGGAGCCATCTGCAAGCTGGATCCCGGCGACAAGCGCCGGGATGACACCGGGAAGCAGATGAGGCCCGCGCATCAGCTCAGCCTCACTCTGGGATCGGCGAGGGCGTAGCTCACGTCGGTGAGCAGCTGGCCGAGGATGAACAGGAGGGCGCCGAGGTAGACCATGGTCCTCAGCGTCGCGAAGTCGTTGCCGTTGATGGCGTCCACCGTCAGCGAGCCGAGGCCCGGGATGCCGAAGAACGACTCCAGCAGCAGCGCGCCGGTGAACAGGAAGGGGATCGCCACCACGATGTTGGTGAGGATCGGGATCAGCGCGTTGCGCAGCACGTGGCCCAGCATCACGCGGGCGTCGCCGGCCCCCTTGGCGCGGGCCGTGCGCACGTAGTCGCGGCCCATCTCCTCGACGAAGACGGTGCGATAGAAGCGCACGTCGGCGCCGAACCCGGTGATGAGGCCGATCAGCACCGGCAGCGCCAGGAAGCGGCCGATTACGGACGCATCGGGGTCGAAGCCCGAGATGGGGAACCACTTGAGGAGCAGGCTCACGATGTACTGGCCGCCGATGATGTAGAGCAGCGCCGCGATGCTCATGGTGAGCATGCAGGCCACCAGCACGGCGCGGTCGATGTAGGTCTCGCGGAAGAAGGCCGCCGTCAGGGCGACACCGACGCCGAGCAGCAGGCCCAGGCCAAACAGGGGGACCGTGAGGCTGAGGCTGGGGCCGGCGCCTTCCCTCAGGCGCTTGCCGATCGGCTCGTCGCCGGCGTCGCTGCGGCCGAAGTCGAACGTGAGCATGCGGCGGAAGTGCTCATAGAGCAGGGTGTCGGTGTAGCGAGCGCCGCTGAGGACACCATGCTCGCTGTTGACGAAACGCGGCTTGTCGTAGCCGTGGTTCTTGATCCACTGGGCCCGGGCCTCGGGCGGAGCGCGCTCGCCCATTGCCTTGCGGGCCATGTCGTCAGGGTTGGTGATGGCAAAGAACAGCAGGAACAGCAGAAACAGCACACCGAGCACCGTGAGGGCGCCGTAGGCCAGTCGCCGGACGAGGTAGGTGGCCATCTACAGGCGCTCCCGATAGTAGGTGCGGACGGCAGGGATCACGGCGGCAACCAGGGCAAGCAGCACCAGATAGAGCGGCCAGCGCACCGGCACATTCCACGCGGCCTGTAAGCGCTCCCGCAGGGCGGGATCGACGTCCTCGTACTTGCTGATCGGTACCGAGATGCCCATGGACTTGGAGTTCAGGACCCAGGCGTGGCGCAGGCCGTAGCCCTCGCTGTGGAAGAGCTCGATCCAGGGGCGCTCGGTCTCCAGGATCTTCACCATGCGCGCGATCAGCTGCTCGCGCTCGCTGTTGTTGGGCAGGACCTTCATGGCGCGGTAGAGATCGTCGAACTCGGCGTTGCAGAAGCCGGCTGTGTTGGGGCCGTTGTTCTTCGAGCGCGCGTTCTCGCAGATCAGCAGGAACAGGAAGTTCTCCGGATCGGGGAAATCGGCGATCCACCCCCAGGTGAAGATCTGAAAGGCGCCGCGCCGCACCTTGTCCTGAAACTGGTTGTAAGTGGTGGCATTGATCTGGATATCCAGGCCGATCTGGCGCCATGCCGCCACATGGTGCTGGTATTGCAGCAGCGCCTCGGCGGTGGTGCTGCCTACGTCGAAGCTGAGCTTCAACGGCTGGCCGGTGGCGGGGTCGATGCCGGCCTTGTAGCCGGCCTGGGTGAGCAGCTCCTGCGCGCGCTCGAGATCAGGCTGGCGGAAGGGGTTGCGGTAGTCCTTGTTGTAGCCGAAGAGGCCTGGCGGCAGCGGCGTTTGCGCCAGCACGCCGCGGCCGTTGGTGAACAGGCGCAGGTACTCCTGGGCATCGATAGCGAGGCTCATGGCCTGGCGCAGCTTGCGGCCCTTGTCGCCGGCCGGCGCACCGACGATCGGGTCCTCCATGTTGAAGCCGATGTAGAACACCGACGGCTCCACCTCCTTGTCGAGGCGGATGCCGCGAGCCTTCATCTCCGCCGAAAGGCCGCCGTCGACAATGACGGTATCGAAGCTCTCCTTGATGATGCCGCTGTCGTCGTAATAG
>JBAPMW010000902.1:0-1827 GCA_049278815.1 Hyphomicrobiaceae bacterium | reverse complement strand
AGAAGGACGCCTATCCGCTGATCGGCGGCGGGGTGGCGGAGCGCCCGTCCGAGGGCCTGCGGTTTTTCGCGCCGCGCGAGATCGCGCGCCGGTTCGACGGCCGCGACATGTACGTGCAGACCTACCTCAAGCGCGGCGCCGCCAGCTCGTCGGACGACTTCCGCTTCCTGCTCGACGAGCTCAACGCCTACAGCCACGACCTGTCTACGTCGGTCAAGCTGGTGCCGCTGCAGCGTGCTGAGCACGGTCAAGTCGGCCACCGCGACGGCCTGGCCGCGCTCATGACCTTCGTCATGCGCTACGTCGATACGGCGCGCGAGTCAGTGCCGGGGACGTGGGCGAGTTTGCAGCGCCCCGAGGTAAGGAAGACCGTGCAGGCGCTCTGGGCGCAGGCTGAGACGGCGCTCGCGGCCTCCTGCGACGTCCCCGCCTTCGGTCAGGACGACCGTAAGCACATCGCCTTCCTGGCTGACGCCGCCAACGGCGCGGGTCTCGCCGAGCTCCTCGGCCGTGCGCCGCTGCGCCCGTGCCAGGAGGCGGAGACGGCCGCCTCGGGGACGAGGGTCACGCGATAGGTAAACGGCAGCGGCCTACACCGTCGCCACCGGCGTCGTCGGCGAGCCGACGGCGCCGGGCAGGCGCAGGGGCGGGGCGGTGAGCAGGAAGCGGCTGCGGTTGTTGGCGCGCAGCCAGTCCGCCAGCTCCGAGAGGCGCCACAGCTCCCCCAGGTTCACGCCGACCCTGAACAGGCAGTGCTGGTGCAGCGGCAGGACGGCGCATTGGCCCGGCCGCAGCGGCATGTTGTGGATCTCCACCGCGTAGTTATCGGAGATGAGGGCCACGAGCCTGGTCTCGGCGATCCACTGCTGGAGCCGCACATCGCCGCCGTCGAGGCCGGCGCAGCTTGCGTGCAGGGTCTGGCTGTCGGGCTTGCCGCCGGCCTCCAGGATCACCTCGTCGAAGCCGGTGCGCAGCAGCACGAAATCGCCGGGCTCCACCGTGATGCCGTCGGCGGCCATGATGCGCATGAGGTCGTCATAGCCGGCGGCGTGGCGCCTGCGGCCGTAGTGGGCGAGGAGGTCGATCATCACGGCGCGGCCCTGCAGGCATTTCACCGCCATCCCCTCGACGCCCAGCGCCCTGGCGGTGGAGGTGCTGCGTGCCTCCACCAGGGTGCCGGGCAGCGCTCCGGCCTCCTTGGCATCGCTCGGTCCCGTCATGTCGGTGTCGCCGCGGTAGCCGTTGTAGAACACCGGCTCGGACGTTCCATCGCCGTCGGCGTCGAACAGGGCGCCGGCGTGGGCGAGGCTGTCCCACTGCGTGGAGTACTGCAGGTGCAGGATGGCGAGGTCGTCGTTCATGACATCGGTCATGCCGGGCGTCTCCCGCTCCACCCGGAACATCCAGTTGGGCTCCTCGCCGCGCAGCGTCGGGCGGATCACCGGCGGGTGTCGGCGCGGATTCAGCACGCTGCCGCCCGGGCGGTCGAGCGGCAAGGAGAGGCAGAACGTGCGTCCCTCGCGCACCTCGGCGATGCCCTGCTTGACCTTCTCAGGCGTGAGCTCGTTCATGCGCCCGAGCTGGTCGTCGGGTCCGTAGTCGCCCCAGGTGGAGCCGTCGGGCCGCCTCCGCCAGCGTCTGGGCGACGTCTCCGACATGGCTCTCCTCCCATCCATGCGCACATCCTGCGGGCATTGTGGCGTGAGGCGTGCCTGGCGTCAGCTGGAATCGGCGAGGGACTCCCTCTCCCCGCCGCCCTCGGGCCATCCACAAGCACGACCTCGCCACACTCTCCCGAGGGCGACGGGGAGAGGGCTGGGGTGAGGG
>JBAPMW010000901.1:0-7105 GCA_049278815.1 Hyphomicrobiaceae bacterium | reverse complement strand
CGCTATAACCGCCCTCTCAATCCGCTCCCGAGCCCTCCGACGGGCTCCACCGCGCAGCGGCTATCGCGGCAGCGATTTAGTGCCCTGACCCAACTCAGACCTCTTCATGCGCAATTGAGGAGCGGCTTCTGTTGAAGTTTCTGCAGCTTGGTATCTGGCCCGTCTTGACCGCCGCTTCAGCGCCTAGCGCCCGCTTGGACGAGGCATGGAGATGCGAGTAGAGATGTAAGGAGACTGCGACTCTAGCGGGCTGCCCAGCCGAGCGGGGGGTGATTGCATTGAGGGTGAGGTCACTGCCACCGGGGCCGGCGGAGCGGGTGGTCTGTTTCCGGCAAATTGCGGCGGCCCTGGTCGCCATCGTGGCCGCGGTGAGCAATGTCGCCGCGCAGGAGGCTGGCGAAGGGCGCATCTGCCCGCTGCCTCGGACCTCTGAGGAGATCCTCAGGCTGCGGCTCGCGATCACCGAGTACGTGGAGCCCCATAAATTTGCCCCGCTGGCGGCATGGGCGATGCGGGCGGGGCATGTGGAGATCCTGGATCGATGGGCCAAGGGCCGGAATGCCTCCGCAAACGAGGCCAAGACTGAGTTCAGTCTCGCGCCGCTGACGCAGTGGCTGGCGCTTGGGCGCACCGCCTCGCTGCCGGAGATCCAGGAGTCCCTCGCGAGCACCGTCCACGCCAAGGTCAGGTCGGTGAGCGGTGACCACAAGTACTTTCGGAATGGTGTCCAGGTGGACCCGCCGCCGGTGGACCACGCCGGCGGCGCTCAGCGGGCGGCCATGAGCCTAGTCATCGCATCGATGCTCGTCCAAGGGCGCCACGCGGAGGCGATCGAGCACTTCCGGCTTTCGCAGTATCCGGGCGAGCGGCTTTGGCACATCAATTTTCTGATCGATACCGGCGAGCTGGACCAGGCCATCGCGCTGTACCGCCAGCCTCCGACCGCCAGCATATTCAACAGCCGCCCAATCAGCGCCATTGCGTATGGCCTGATCCGAAACCGGCAGCTCGACAGGCTCGCAGCGTTTCTCGACGCCGAGCTTGCACGCATTCGGGAGTACTTCAAAGCGAGACCCGCCTCCAAAGAGCTTGTTTGGCACGCGCAGGAACCTGTGCTGAAGCTGCTGTCGCGACTCGACCGCACCGACTGGGAACCACCCGATCCGCTGCCCGAAACCAGCAGCTTGAGCGCAGTGGCGAGCTTGATCGCCGCGCTGCGCCTGGCGGGGCGTGAGGAGGACGCCGAGCGGCTGCGCAAACGCGCGCAGGGAAGGCTCGCGGCAGAAGCGGCGGAGCGCAAGCAGCGGCAGGCCGAGCGCAAGCTGCCGCGTGTCGACCAGATGCTGTTCGCCACGCCGTCAGCGGCGACGTTCGATCTCTGGATCGAGATCGAGCGCGCGTATGCGTTGGCGCTGAAGGGTGATCTGGAGAACGCCGAGAAAGCCTTGCGCCCTGCCCAGCAAGAACCGTTCGCGCGTTTCTCGCGCGCGGCGGCGCTTGCCGAGGTATCTGTCTACGCTAGGCACCGAAGGCTATGGGGGAAAGCCGAGGAGCTTCTGACACTCGCAACCCGCGAACCCCTCTATCCGCCGGGCTCCGCGCCGGCCACGTGGCTCGCAGCCGCGGCGGATGCCCAGCGAGCCGGCGCGACCGACATGGCGGCGCGCTGGATGCAGATGGCTGGAGCCGATTTCTGCGGGCTCGATCCCGATCGGCGCGAATGGTTTCTGTCGCTGCCCAGGTCCCATCCCGGGTACCGCAAGCCCTTTGTCCTGCCGTATCTGGATACTCTCTACGTGCTCATGGCGGTTCGCGAAGGCCTTCTGCCGACCAATGCGCGATGACGTGCGAGGTGTCCAAGCATCGCCCTTGAGGGGACTCCCGGCCCAGGGCCGGACCATGATCTGAGGATGGGGTCGAGATCATCCGTTGGAAGACTCGCGCCTGTGGTGGTTCGGCAGTGGTTGAGCTTCGCGTTGGCGCAACCCAACGGTGTCGCGTCGTGATCCACTTCCGCTTCTGGCACTCTTTCTCCTGACGGAGCGAGGCCTCACCTGGTCAGGTTTCGAATGCGGATTGTGCTTCCACGGCCGGTGGGTGCGAGGGTATGCCGCAATCAAGCGCTTGGCAAAACCCCACGGCCGACCGACCGCCGGGCCGATACCGCCCCTGCGGACCGTCCAGCAGCGCCCTACCAGTCGCACTCGGGGAACATGTCGCCCAGGCGGGCCTTGTTGCAGCCGCCCAGGCTGGCGACGCACTCGTAGTTGATGCGAGGGGCTCTCGCTCCGCGAAGGTTCACGCCTACGCCGATCGTGTAGCCCTTGCACGCCGTCTCTCCCGACGCGGCACGCGTCTCGATGACCGCGAGCACGGTGTGACCCTTGCAGCGCCGATTGACGAGCGCATAGACGTCGCCCTGCGGCGCTGCAACCTCCAGGCACGGCGGCTTGGGCGCCGCTGCGGCGGTCTCCTTTGGCGGCGCAACAACGACCGGCTTGGGCGGTGCCGGAGCGACGACCGACGGCCTCGGTCCGCCGGTCACCGGTGGCGGCTTCGGCGGTGGAAGCGGTGCGGCGATCTTGGGCGGCGGCGTTTCCACGGCCGGGGCCGTCTTGATCGACCAGCTGTCGTCGGTGGCCGCGCTCTCCGTCCGGCACACGCTGAGCGAGGTGATGAAGCTGTGGTTGATGCTGATCAGCGTCCGCGTCGGCTGCAGGCTGGCATTCGAGGAGTCGCCGCACAGCCCGCCCGCGCGTCCCAGGGCATCGAGCAGACCTCGGCGTGCGGCCTCGCTCGGGATGCAGGCGCCGCGTCCGCCCACCTCCTGCACGCGGCGCACCTGCGCGCTGCTCATCTGCGCCCACCTCTGGAAGGCTGCCTGACAGTCGCTCTGGGCCCAGGTCTGCTCTGCCAATGCGAGCAGCCCCAGAGCGGCGGCAGTGACTGCTGCTGACGCTGCCGGGGCGCGCATTCACAGCCTCCCGCAGGCGGGCGTGACCATGCCGCCGCCAAGCCTTACCTCGATGCCCCGGTGCCTGACGTCGAGCAGCACCAGCAGGCGGTCCTTCTCGACGAGCTCCAGGATGGTGGCGATGAAGCCGTCGAACGGCCCGCCCGCTATTCTCACATCCTCGCCGACCCGGTAGGGGCTCGGCGGGCGCGCCACGGCGCCGTCGATCTCGCGCGCCTTGAGGCCCGTTATGAGCGCATCGTCGACGAAGCTCGGGTCGTCGCCGGTACGCACCACGGTGCGTACCCCGTGCGTTGTCAGGAGCGGCCGCCACTTGAGGTCGAGGCTGGCCTGCACGAACAGATAGCCGGGGAACAGGGGCCGCAACACCGTCTCGACCCGCCGCGCGTGCGAGCGATGCTTGCGGATCATGGGGCAGTAGGCCGTGAGCGCCTGCCGCTGCAGGTGCTCCAGTACGATATGCTCGCGATGGGGATTGGTGTTGACGGCGATCCAGGGCAAAGCCGAGCCCAAAGCCGACGCACTGCACCTTTCCACGATCGACCCCCAACTCGATCTCCGGATTGTGCTGTATAGTCCGGCCATCCTCCGCATTCAAGCCGTGTTGCCCGGTTGCACCACCCTGTCGCCCCCTGTCGTCCCGGGGGCGTGTCTAGCGGGCAAGGCTCGCAACCAGCGCATCGACGTGCGCGGCGAAGCGGGGAAAGGCAAAGCGCCGCGCCTCCTCCTCGGCCTGCGGCGCCGGGTGGCGGCCCTCCAGCGCATCGATCACGGCGGCCTCGATCTCGGCCACCTCGAGCGGATCGATAAGGCGGCCGATGCGGCCGTCGGCCAACGCGTCCACGCTGCCGTCGGCGTTGCCGGCGATCACGGCCAAGCCCGAGGCCGCGGCCTCCAGATGGACGATGCCGAAGCCCTCGCCGGTGCTGGGCATGGCGAGGACGTGCGCCAGCGCAAAGTGGTCGCCGAGCTCCGCGTCAGACACCTGGCCGGCGAGCACGACGCGCTCGGCCACGCCCGCCTCCTCGGCCAGCTGCGCGAGGCGGGGCCGATCGTCGCCCGAGCCGACGATGAGACAGGCCGCATCGGGGACACGGGCGAGGATGCCGGGCAGCGCGGCGATGACGCGGTCGTGGCCCTTGCAGCGCTCGGCGGCGGAGAGCTGGCCCACCGTCAGGATGATGCGCCGGCCTTCCAGCCCGTAGCGGGCGATGAGGTCGTCCCGCCTCGGGGCGGGCGTGCAGGCCGCATCCACTGTGCTCGGCAGCACGCGCACCCGGTGGGGGGCCACTGCCGCCCAGGTCAGCAGCCGCGTGCGGGTGTAGCGGCTGACCGAGGTGACGAGCGCCGCCGCCGACAGGCTGAGGCGGTGGACAGCGCCCGGGGGCTGCCAAGCCTCGGTGCCGTGCACCTGCACCCACAGCGGCACGCGCCGGAGGCCGGCGACAGCGGCGGCCAGGGGCACGGCATGGAGATGGCCGCAGAAGACCGCATCGAAGCGCCGCTCGGCTGCCAGCGCGAGCGTCCGCAAGCTCCAGAAGATGCGACCCGGGCACGGGGCGAGCTGGCGCGCCTTGGCCGGCACAGCCGCTGCCTCGGCCCCGAAGCGCGGCAGCACGGCGACCTCAGAGATGCGCGGCGACTGGGCCAGCGCCGCGATCAGGTCGCGGTTAAAGCGGGCAATGCCGCCTGTGGCGCCGAAGCCGTCGCTGAGGAGTGCCAACAGGCGCATGGCTATATCGGCGCCAGGCGCTCTGCCCACTGCCGGGACCAATTCGCCACAGGCTCGACCTTGCGCCGCGACGGCGTGGGCGCGGACGGCGGACGGGTCTGCAGCCACTCGGCGATGGGCGTGGTGAAGCCCGTCTTGGGCCGGCTCAGGACTCCAACAGGCAGCGGCGTGCGCGGGCTCAGTGCCAAAGCCGCTTTCGGCAGGCCCGCCCATGCGCGGGGCGTCGCCGAGGCTGCGGCCGCAACCCGGCGCAGCAGGATGCGATCGACCAGCGGCACGCGCACCTGAAGGGAATGCGCCATGCTGGCCCAGTCGGTATCGCGCAGGAGCTGGTTGCGCATGTGGAACGAGCTCTCGAGGACCGCCACCTTGGCGTGCGGGGAGCGGGGGCTCGGACTGAGCGCTTCGGCGATAAGCCGCAGCGGCGCAAGCCGGCGCAGGCCCTCGGCGACCGTCTCCCGCGGGAGCACCTGATCGAGCTCCCACGGCATGAAAAGGCTGCGCCGAAGCAGGTAGGCGCCGGCGTAGCTGCCGCCCAGCTCCAGCATCCCCGCCGACTTCGGATTGGCGCCCAGAGTGCGGACGAGCGGCTGCGCTGCCACACGCGCGATCTTGCCGAGCAAGGGGATGCATGCCGGCAGCGCCAATGTCCGTACCCAGCTCGGGATGGCGTGGAAGGAGGGATAGCCGCCGAACAGCTCGTCGCCGCCAAGCCCCGAGATGGCGACCTTGAGACCGAGCTCGTGGGCCGCCTTGGAAGCGAACCAGGTATTGATTCCATCGATCGACGGCTGGTCCATGGCCTCGGTGATGCGCGGCAGGTCGGCCTCGAACTCCGCCTTGGTGACCATGCGCGTGGTGTGACGGGTGCCGTAGAGCCGCGCCACCTCCTCGGCCAGCGGCGTCTCGTCCTCGGGGCGGCCACGGAACTCGCCGAACGCGATGGTGACCGTCTGGATGTCCTGCCGGCCGGTGTCGCGCATCAGGCCGACGAGGGCGCCGGAATCGACGCCCGCCGACAGGAACGCGCCCACCGGCACATCGGCCACGAGGTGGCGGCGGACGCTATCGAGCAGGGCCTCGCGCATCTCCGCCAGCGTCTCCGCGCCGTCCATGACGGGCATGCGTCGGGACATGTGCCGAGCCATGTACCGGGGCTGGGCCTCCGCGTCGCAGTAGGCCTGCGCGATCGAGTGGTAGTGTTGCGGCTCGTGCACGCCGAGGCGGTCGACAAGCAGCGTGCTGCCGGCCGGCAGCGAGCGGATCGCGCGGCAGGTCGTGAACGGCTCGGGCACGCTGCCGAGGAGATAGAACCCGACTTGGCCGGCGGGGTCTGAATCGTGCGAGACGGCACCGCCGGCCAGCAGCGCCTTGACCTGGGAGGCGAAGCGGAAGGTCCAGCCGTCGTCGGCGTAGTAGAGCGGCTTGATGCCGTACGGGTCGCGGGCCAGGAGCAGGCTGCGGCGCGCCGTGTCCCAGATCACGAAGGCGAACATGCCACGCAGGTCGTGGACCATGGCTGCGCCCTTCTGGGCATAGAGCTGCAGCAGAACCTCGGTGTCGGACCGGCTACGGAACACGTAGCCCCTCGTCTCCAGGCGGGCGCGCAGCTGGCGGTAATTGTAGATCTCGCCGTCGAAGACCACGACCAGCCTGCCGTCGGCGCTGACCATGGGCTGCGCGGCGGCCTCCGTCGGATCGATGATCGCAAGGCGCCGGTGGCCGAGCCCGATGCGGTCGTCCTTGCCGATCCACTCGCCCATGCCGTCGGGGCCGCGCGCGGCCATATGGTCGCGCGTCCGGACAAGCTCCGCCCGGTCGACGGGGTTGGCCGCGTAGTGGTAGGCGAGGATGCCGTTTATGCCGGACATTTCAATATATCAGATCCATGCCTGTTCGTACGCAATCCAGATTGTGGGCGTTTTCATCCCATTATCCACAGCACAGAGGTTGATAGCCTTGATTTCCTTGGCGCTGTGGCTTTCGGGCATGCTCCGCAATGGCACAAACGGGCTCACCCGAGCCAAATCCGTCGCGATCCGGGCGCTGAGCACCGGTGGATGTTGCGCAACGGCCTCGCCTTAGGCAGACGATTGCGGCTGCAGCGGCTGTGGGACGGCGGAGCCGCTCCCGCGCTCCTCCGCCGGGGCATTGCGCAACTCGCGCCACGCCTGCTGGATGGCGGCCTCGTCCGCCCTGCGCTCGCCAAGCAGCATGACACGCAGCGTGGCGATGACGATCTTGAGATCGATGCGCAGGCCGGCATTGCGGATGTACCAGATGTCGAGCGCAGCCTTGTCGGAGGCGGCGATCTGCCGGCCGCCCTTGATCTGCGCCCAGCCGGTCATGCCCGGCCGCACGGCCAGTCGCGCGTCGAGCCCGGGATGCTGGTCTGCGAC
>JBAPMW010000900.1:0-2650 GCA_049278815.1 Hyphomicrobiaceae bacterium | reverse complement strand
GACCCAGAGGGTCTGACACCACTGCGAAGCCAAGCCTTGGCGCTACTTGATCTTGGTTTCCTTGAAGGCCACGTGCTTGCGCGCAACCGGGTCGTACTTGCGGAAGCTGATCTTGTCGGTGGCCGTCCTGGGGTTCTTCTTGGTGACGTAGAAGAAACCGGTGCCCGCGGTGCTGAGCAGCTTGATTTTCGTCGTGTTGGGTTTGGCCATGGTGCCCGGCGCCCGTGCTGGTCAGAACGTTGAGTGGGGCCGCACTCTAGCGGCGCCCGCCTACGAGTCAAGTCGGGTTTCGGGCCGGGTGTCGGGGCCGATGAGGTCGCGGTGAAAGTTTCCGTTGCGGCCGTGATAGTAGGGCACAGGGACATCGCTTTTTTGCAGGGCGCCGACGGCGATGCGCTCGCCCAGGTCCTCCAGCACCACGCGGGTGATGTTCGGCAGGTTGAGGGCGCGGGCCTGCTCGATGGTGTGCCATTCGAGATCGGACAACTCGCCGTCGGCGGCGGCCACCCGATGCGCGATGGCCTCCGCGGCGACGCAGAAGAAGCGGGTATCGTAGCGGCGCGGGCGGCCCGGCGGCGTCACGGCGCGGGCGAAGAAGGTGAGCGGCGTCAGCGCCGGCCGGAAGCCGTGGGCGAAGAAGCGCTGCCACGCCTCGGCCTTTGGCAGGGCAGCCGACCCCAAGGGCGCGCCGATCACGATGCCCGCCTCCTCGAAGGTCTCCCGCACCGCGGCCAGGGCCAGGGCGCGCGCCCTGGCCGGGCTGGGGTTGCCCTTCATGGCCACCATCAGGTTTTCCAGGTTGCCGGGGGCCAGATCATCATCCACCGCCACCTGCCGGTCGGCGGGATCGACGCGCCCGCCGGGAAACACGTAGCGGCCGGGCATGAAGGCGAGATCCGCCCGCCGCCGTCCGAGCAGCACGCGCGGCTCGCCGGTCGCCATATCGACAATGATCAGCGTCGCCGCATCGCGCGGCCGCAGCACTCTGCGAGACGAAGCTTCGCTGCGCGCGTCGGTCATGTCAGACTCGAAAATGAGTATGTGCAAGATGGGTCTAGCCGCCACGCGCGGCGCGTCAAGCCCCGCGGCGCTCCTGCCAGACATGCTGCGACGCCAAGGGCAGGCGTGGCGTGCCGGTCGGGTCTTTCGCGCTGCCGGGTGGCGTGCGACTAAAGGAGCGGAAGGGATCGTCATGACGGCATGGCGAGCTGGCCGGTGACGCGCCACGCCGGTGCCGTCGAATGGGCTTGGCCTTCTCCGCAGCGTAGTCTGTAAAGCTCGCGGTCCAGCGCCTGCGGCCGAGATTGGCGGGTTGCTGGTCCGACCGCGGCGACGGACAGCGTCCAGCTGGCCCGCTCTTCTCCGCCGTTCTTGGCCGATGCTTCGTTGCTGCTCGTCGAGCTGAACGCCGTCTTCATCCATATGGGAAAGACAAGGTCGCGACAATTCAGCAGGCAAGAACACCTCGATCAGAGGCGACTGCCTGTCGCGCGGATCAAGTCTCTGCGTTCGGCCAAAAGCCTCCATAAGGCCATATCCAAGGTACCGTGCCCCGAATCCGACTTCTCGTGATCCGTCGATCCTCAATCTATGCCGCCTCTTGACCGTCTCACGCTCGCGTTGCGCCTCTCGGGACAGAGGCGACTTCTGGTCTGGGGGTGGCGGAAGTAAGAGTGGGGCGCGGTTTATCCAGCCCGCCGCAATTGAGAAGCTCGCTTGACCGACCAACTTGTCAGCGCTGCCGAAGTTCCTCTTTCCTCGCCGTGAATCCTCTCGAGGTTGCCCCCAGCCGCCCCCACGCCAGCCCGCCACCAGAACCGCAGCGCGCCTTTGATGCTAGCGGCGCGGAGCTCGGCGCTGCCTTTGGGGTCGGCGCCGCCGAGGAACATCGGGGTGACGATCTCGAACTCGGCCTCAATGCGGTGCATCGCCGGCTTCCCCTCGCAACCCGGCGTCAAACGCCGGCCCCGAAAATCCGGTCCGCCCTCCCCCATACATCGGCCCGCGCCGGCGGTGCTGCGCTAGGCAACGTTGCGTGGCGCGATATGACGCTATGCGGAGAGCGCCACGATGAGCCGGGTGAGCGCCGCTTTGAGGCGCTCCGCGTCGGCGGCAATTCTTTGCACCTCCGCGTCCGGTGGCCGGTTGCCATGCGCCAGGGCGTTGCGCAGGTAGGTCAGCATCCGATAGTCATCGCAATCGATGCGCGAGCCCCGGACCGTGCTCCCCTTCTCGAATGTCCGCCTTGGCATCCTTGCGCCCACCGCCAAGCTCGTTCGCGTCGAGCCCCCGCGCCTCGCATTCGCGCCCGCCGGAAGATCATCCATGCTTCTCTGCGTCGCATCGATTTCACTTCGTGCGAGCCGCAGTGTTCGCAAAAGCTCATCATATTGGGCATTTTTGATGGAAACCCGATTTGACAGCTGAAGAAGCCGCGAGCCGGGTGCTTGTGGATCTCGCGGCCGGGGCCGACCAGGCGGTCAGCGGAGTGCCCCACTCTGCCTTGAACCTGCGAGCCTCTCGGACGGTATGAACCGGGCTGAGTCCTGACAGTTTAGACCGGGTTGATTCCTGACAGGTCACGCTTCGTCTGATTCGAGGGAGGATCAGGCGATGCCCTTCAGGGAGACCAATCCTGTGGCAGAGCGTA
>JBAPMW010000899.1:0-1785 GCA_049278815.1 Hyphomicrobiaceae bacterium | reverse complement strand
ACGTCTCGCTGCCCTACATGCAGGGCAGCCTCTCCGCCACCCTCGATCAGGTCAGCTGGGTGCTGACCGCGTACGTGGTGGCGGCGGCGGTGATGACCGCGCCGGTGGGCTGGCTGGCGGTGCGGTTCGGGATCAAGAAGCTCTTCGTCGTGTGCGTCGTGGGCTTCACGGCCGCCTCGGTGCTGTGCGGCATCGCCCAGAGCATCGAGGAGATCGTCCTGTACCGGGTGGTGCAGGGCAGTTTCGGTGCGGCGCTGGTGCCGCTGTCGCAGACGGTGATGCTGGACATCTATCCGCCCGAGCGGCGCAACTGGGCCATGACGCTCTGGGGTCTCGGCGTCATGATCGGCCCGATCATGGGGCCGATCCTCGGCGGCTGGCTGACCGAATACTACTCCTGGCGCTGGGTGTTCTTCATCAACGTGCCCGTCGGCATCGGCACTGCGCTTGGCCTGCTGGCGTTCATGGACGAGACCGAGGGCGACGCCCGCCTCCCCTTCGACTGGCTCGGCTTCGCCGCCCTCAGCATCGCCATCGGCGCCTTGCAGCTGATGCTCGACCGCGGCGAGCAGCTCGGCTGGTTTGATTCCAGCGAGATCGTGATAACGGCGGCGGTGTCGGCGGGGGCCTTCTATATCTTCCTCGCCCACACGCTCACCACGCCGCAGCCGTTCATCTCGATCGATATCTTCCGCGATATCAATTTCGCGGTCGGCCTGGCCTTCATGTTCGTATGCGGCATGCTGCTCGTCGCCACACTGGCTGTCATGGCGCCCTTCCTCCAGGGCGTCATGGGCTTTCCCATCGTCGACGTGGGGCTTCTGCTCGGCACCCGCGGCATCGGCATGGCAATCGGGCTGGTTGGGGCAGGACGGCTGATGATACGCACCGATCCGCGTGTAATCCTGGGCTTCGGCCTCGTCTGCTGCGTGGTGTCGCTCTACTACACCGTCGGCTTCTCGCCCGACACCGCCGTCTTCACCATCGTCTGGACCAGCATCCTGCAAGGCATCGGCCTCGGCGCCATGTTCGTGCCGCTCAACACGCTGGCGCTCGGCTCGCTGCCGCCGGCGCTGCGCACCCAGGGCACCGCCATGTGGACCTTGATCCGCAACCTGGGCAGCTCGATCGGCGTGTCCATCCTGATCGCCAGCCTCACCAACAAGACCACCGAGATGCATGCGCGCCTGGCCGAGAGCGTCACGCCCTTCAATCAGGCGCTGGCCGACCCGACCGCCGCCCTGCTCGACCCCAGGACCGAGACCGGTCGCGCGCTGCTGGAGCAGCTCGTGAGCCAACAGGCGACCATCATCGCCTACAACAACAACTTCAAGCTGATGATGGTGATCACGCTGCTGGCGTTCCCGCTCATCGCCCTGGTGCGCGTGCACAGGGGAGGGCTGCTGCCCCCCGCCGCGGCCGCCGCGGCGGACTAGGCTGGCCGCAAACATAAGTGCTCCGTGGTCTCTGCTCGTGCGGGGAATCCTACTCGCCAAGCCGCGTGCGGGGATAGGAGCGCATTGCGAAGGACGCGGTGCAATAGGTGTCAGCCGGGCGTATATACACCGCCAGGCCCACTATTCGCTATTCGCCACTCACTATTCGCTCTCGCAAAGGAGGAGCAGGGCGTCCAGGCTTGCGCCCGGTGGCCTCTGACCTGATCGCGTGGGGCGCAAAGAACGCCCTGCTCGGTCGTCTCCGTCGGCCGCCTCGCGCTTGGATAGGCCGTTCCACCGGCTACAGGCGGGGGCTCGGAGGCTCGACTTTGCCGCGTTCCAGGCTCCG
>JBAPMW010000898.1:0-1737 GCA_049278815.1 Hyphomicrobiaceae bacterium | reverse complement strand
CAGCCGATGGATGCCGGCCGGCGGAGGCCGGCGAGTTCGCCCGCCGCTCGTTCGAGAACGGCAAGATCGACCTGACGGCGGCCGAGGCCCTGGCCGATCTGGTCGACGCCGATACGGCCGCCCAGCGCCGCCAGGCCCTGCGCCAGGCCGGCGGGGCGCTGGCGCGGCTCTACGATGGCTGGCGCGCGGCGCTCATCGAGGCGCAGGCCCTCACGGAGGCTGCCATCGACTTCGCCGACGAGGGCGACGTGGGGGAGAAGGCCGCGGCCGGAGCCCGGGAGGCGGTGACCAGGCTGCTGCCCCGGCTGCGGGCGCATCTCGACGACGGCCGGCGCGGGGAGATCCTGCGCGAGGGCTTCCGCGTCGCCATCGCCGGCCCCCCCAACGCCGGCAAATCGAGCCTCCTCAATGCGCTGGCGCGGCGCGAGGCGGCCATCGTCTCGGAGGAGGCGGGCACCACCCGCGATATCATCGAGGTGACGCTGGATCTCGGCGGCGTGCCGGTGATCCTGAGCGACACCGCCGGCATGCACGCGGCCGAGGGCGGGGTGGAGCGGGAGGGCATCCGCCGCGCGGTGGCGCACGCGCGCGCGGCCGACCTCGTTGTGTGGCTCACGGACGCAGCCGGTCCGCTCCCGCCGCAGCCCCCGCCGGACCTGGTCGGCCAGGGGGGCGCCCTCATCAGGGCCCTCAACAAGGTGGACCTGCTGGGCGATGGCGCTGAGGTCGCCGTGGATGCCGACGGCGCCTTCCGCGTCTCGGTGCGGACGGGAGCCGGGCTGCCGGCACTCACCGAGGCGATCGCCCGGCGTGCCGCGGCCGGCGTGCCCGAGGCGCCCGTCATCACGCAGGCGCGCCACCGCCATCTCATCGAGTCCTGCATTGCGGCGCTGGAGGCCTACCTGTGCGGCGCCCCGGCCGAGCTGGAGCTGCGCGCCGAGGACCTGCGCCGCGCCGCCACCGCGCTCGGCCGCATCACCGGGCGTGTCGACGTGGAGGATGTGCTGGGGGCCATCTTCGGGCGGTTCTGCATCGGGAAGTGAGGACACCCGTAGGTCGGGTTAGCGCGAAGCGCGTAACCCGACATTTGCGAGGACGGACCTTGCCATGTTGGGTTAAGGCCTTCGGCCTAACCCGACCTACATTTGTTTCACGTGAAACAATGCCGATGCATCGCAAGGCACCTTGGCGAGTTGCAGCGCCGACACACCCCGCGCCAATCGTCCGTCGTCCGCGCGCCGGCGATGCCTGCGTCGGCCGGGGCTGCTAGGGTCGCCGCGCCTGAGGATGGGGGAGAGAGCAATGAGAACGACGACGGTAAAACTCCTGCTGGTGGCCGCCGGTGCGGCGCTGCTGTCGGCCCATGCGGTCAGCCAGGACACGCAGTTCGCCAGGAAGCGCACCTCGCAGGCGACCCTGAAGCAGGACTCGGCGCAGTGCTGGCGCCTCGCGCGGAAGGCGAGGATGACCGAGGCGCAGGCCAACCAGAACCTGGCTACCGGCTACCTGATCGGCGGCATCGTCGGGGTCCTGGTCATTGCCTCGGAGAACGAGGACGCCAATAAGAATCCGAAGAGCACCTTCCGGCGCCAGATCCACGACGCCTGCATGGAGAAGCGCGGCTACAGGACGGCCGAATAGCCATGCGGGGCGCCCGCAAGCGTAGGTTGCAGGTATCAGCTTTCAAGGGTTACCAGCGCTTTCCGAAACCTGATCCCTGCCACCCGACACTTGAGA
>JBAPMW010000897.1:0-13260 GCA_049278815.1 Hyphomicrobiaceae bacterium | reverse complement strand
GCGCTTGGGCTGCTCGCGGCGCCGGCGCAACCAGTCGGCGTAGAGCACCATCAGCGCCGTGCTGTCGCTGCCGCCCGAGACGGCCAGCGCGCAGGCCCCGAGCGACTCGAAGCGTACGAACAAGCTGTCGAGCTCGTCGGGCTGGATGGGAGCGTGGGTTTCGTCCATGGGAGCTGCAGCGGGTTCGGCAGCGTTACCCGTAGCGGCGCATGGGCGCGGGGGCAAGGCCGACGGCGCTTGCATGGGGTCAGACCCGGCGGGTCTGACCGCATAGCACCCCAGTAGGAGGCCCGCAGCAAGCGCTGCAGCGCCATTTTGCGGCGAACGCCTATTGTCAGGTAACACCATGGGGTCAGACCCGCAGGGTCTGACCCCGACAATCCGCCGCCCGAGACGGCCAGCCCATTGGCCCCTAGCAGCCGCTGCGCTGGCGCTCCGTCTGGGCGAGCGTGCGGATATGCGCCGGCGGGGTTGGATACTTGGTGGCGAGCTCGGTGAAGGAGGAGCAGGCGGCGTCCTTCTGGCCGAGGCGATGCAGCGACATGGCGAGCTTGAGCAGGCTCTCGGGCGCCTTCTGGCTCTTGGCGTAGTCCTGGTAGCCTTTCAGGAACGCGGCGGCGGCGGGCCGGTACTGGCCGCGCACGTAGAACGTCTCGCCCAGCCAGTACTGCGCGTTGCCGGCGAGCTGGTGGGTGGGGTGGCGCTTCAGGAAGGTCTCGAAGTTGGACTCGGCAGTGGCATAGTTCTTCTGCAGCAGATAGCCGTAGGCGCGCTCGTAGAGCTGCTGCGGCGGCGTCTCGTCCTCGGCCGACTTTGCCGTCTTCGCGCCCGGCGGCGACATCGGGAACACGCGATCGAGATCGTCCTTGGGCTCGTCCGGCGCCACGGTCTTGGGCCCTTCCGGCGCCACAGTGACGGCCCCGAAGCTCGGCGGGCGCTCGGCAAGGCTGCGCAGCTGCTCCTGGAGGGACTCCAGCTGCGCCGCCAGCGCGCGCACCTGCGTCTCGACCGCATCGAGGCGCCCCGCGTCGCCAACGGACGTGACGGAGGAGGTGTCCTTATGGCCGGGGGAGGGCGGCGGCGCGCCCTTGGCGAGCGATTCCAGCGTGCCCACCAGCACCTGCATATCGACCAGCTGCTCCTCCAGCTGCTCGACGCGCTTCAGCAGGCCGGCGTCCGTTGCCGGGGCCAGGGCCTCCTTCGCCGTCTTGCTGCCGGGCGGGGTGACCGGCCGCGGCCCTCCCTGCTGGGCCAGCGCGACACAGGTGGGCAGCGCGACGGCGGCCGCCAGGACAACAGCGCTCAACCTACGCAGAGTTCGCGGGACGGCCCAACGCCCGCTATTGAGAGAGGTGCGTGCCACAACGTCCCCTCCCCCCTTGTGGGGGAGGGACAAGGTGGGGGGGATAGCAGAACATCGAAGGCCGGGAGTCCCCCCACCCCGAGCCCCTCCCCACAAGGGGGAGGGGGATCCGGTCGGCGTTTGCCTCCAGCACCTGCGAGGCCTGCCCTGATCCGGGCAACCCGGCGCGAGTGGCCCGTCCGTTGGCGTCGTGAAGAAACTCTGCCTAGCTCTCGGCATCGAGACGATCGCTCTCCCAACCTTGCCAATTGCTGCGCCGCGGCCGACGCCCGCACATCGCTCGTGTCTTTACAGGAGGACGCAGGGCATGGCCAGCCGGGAAGCGTCCGCTAGGGCAGTAGGGCAGTCGTAGGGCTCGGCCTTGCTATTGCCTTATTGCCCTGACGCTCACGACTTGGCGTCGAGACGGCCGTTCACAACCGTCTGGGCGCGGCGATTCTGCGACCAGCAGGAGATGTCGTTGCATACCGCCACCGGCCGCTCCTTGCCGTAGGAGGCGGTACGGATGCGGGCTGCGTTGATCCCCTGCTGCACGAGAAAAGCCTTCACCGTCTGGGCGCGCTTGGCGCCAAGGGCGATGTTGTACTCGCGGGTGCCGCGCTCGTCGGCGTGGCCCTCGATGACGATGCCGTTCTGCGGATACTGCTTCAGCCACTTCGCCTGGCTCACCAGCGTCTGCTGGGATTCGACCGAGAGCTCGGTGCTGTCGGTGGAAAAGTAGACGATGTCGCCAGCCCTGGCGATGAAGTCGCGCGGGGAGCCCGGCGTCGTCAAGCCGCTTTGCGGTCCGAGGTCTTGCGGCCTTTGATTGGCCGTGCAGCCTGCGAGCGACAGGACGAGGCCTGCAAGAAGACACGCCCTGAGCGCTCGCCGTCCCGATTGAACCATGCCTAGCCCCCTTTCCTGCGTCCGCTCGCTACCGGACGCCTCAGGTGCAGACCCGCTTGCGGCAAGCGCACACTGGGCCTGAAACGCCGAAAACCTCGGCCCGTTGCGACTGTTAAACGAACCGGCGTGCGAAAATATGACCGGCGCGCATGCCAACGACCAATGCCAACGACCAATGCCAACGACCAATGCCAACGACCATGCAGCTGAACCCTGCTTCGACCGGTCATTGCAACCTGCGGAAGCAGGTTTTCCCCAGCGCCGCGCGCAAAAAGTCACAGCAATGCCAAAACAAATCGGGGCCGCACCGCTGGCTCTTCAAGCCGCGATGAGGCCCAGAGGTCATCACCAGTGCCGTCCGCCTCCCCGTCCCACCCCGGTTGCCCGGAGTGGTGCGACAGCGGGCAAGCGCTGTGTAGCGTTAGCGAGCCACCTGCGTAGCGGCGATGTCGCCAGCGCCGAGCTTCAGGGGCTCATGCTCCACCTCACGGCGGCAGGCGCCCAGAGCGACGGCGGCGACCAGCGCCGAGATCACGATGACATTCTTGATCTTCATAGGTTCTCTCCTGACACGTATTCGGCAATCGCACCTCCTTGGCTACCGAGGGGGGCCTCCGAGATCAAGGACGCAGCAGCTGATCGCGGGGTTTTGCGGTCCAATTGGTGCTGAAATGCCACTTTCCTTGGGATGTGCATCGGCATGCGGGGACGCTACACTGGAGGCTGCAGGCCCCACCGATGCAGCCGGGCCCCGCTCACAGTGCCAAGACACACCAATCCGGTTAATGCGGCGTAAAGATCAACCGGGGCGCGCATCGTCGCGCGCCAGGCGCCTCCTCATCGAGCACCCGTCAAGCACCCATCAAGCACGCAGCGGCCCCCAGGCCGGATCGGAGCCGAAGGCCGGCGTCTGGACGCGTCGCTCGTTGTAGCCGGTGAGATCGATGGAATAGAGGCTCGGACCGCCGTCCGCGCCCTGGGTCTCGCGGAAGAAAAGGATGACGCGGCCGTTGGGCGACCACGTCGGGCCCTCGTTGTGGTAGCCCTCGGTCAGGATGCGCTCGCCCGAGCCGTCGGGCTTCATCACGCCGATCAGGAAGCTGCCGCCCGCCTGCTTGGTGAAGGCGATGAGGTCGCCGCGCGGCGACCAGACCGGTGTGGCATATCTGCCATTGCCGTGGCTGATTCGTCTCACGTTGGACCCGTCTGTGTTCATCACATGCAGTTGCTGCGCGCCGTCGCGGTCCGATTCGAACACGATGCGGCGGGCATCCGGGCTGTAGCAGGGGCCGGTGTCGATGGCGACGAGCTGGGTGAGCCGCCGCGTCTGGCGGGTGCGCAGGTCCATCTCCACGATGGCCGACGCGCCGCCCTCGCCGATGCTCATGACGATGCGCTGGCCGTCCGGCGAGAACCGCGGCGCGAACGTCATGCCGGGAAAGTTGCCCACCATCTCGCGCGCGCCCGTATCCAGGTTCATGAGCTGCACGCGCGGCTGATCGCTCACGTACTGTAGGAAGGTGATCTCCTGGGCGGTGGGGCTGAAGCGCGGGGTGAGCACCAGCTCGGCGCCGTGGGTGAGGAGCCGCACGTTGGCCCCGTCCTGGTCCATGATGGCGAGGCGCTTACGGCGGTGGTCCTTGGGGCCGGTCTCGTCGACGAAGACGATCTGGGTGTCGAAATAGCCCTTCTCGCCGGTCAGGCGCTCGTAGATCTGATCGGCCGCCCGGTGGGCGAGGCGGCGCCAGTCGACGGCCGCGGCGGCAAAGCGCTTGGCGACCAGCTCGCGCTGGGAGAGCACGTCGTAGAGCCTGAACTCCACGAAGTAGCGCCCGTCCGAGGAGCGGCCGGCGCGGCCCACCACCAGGGCCTGGGTGTTGATGACGCGCCAGTCCTGGAAGCGGGGGACCGCGTTGAGGTCTCTCACCTGATCGATGAACGACGTCTGGTCCAGCGCCCGGAACAGGCCGGAGCGCTCCAGGTCGGCCATCACCACGCCGGTCACCTCGGACGCGAAGCGCGCATCGTCGCCGAGGAAGCGCGGAATGGCGATGGGGATGGGCGCGATGGTGCCCTGGGTGATGTCGATTTCCAGCGGCCCCCCGCTCTTGGCGCCGGGGGTATCCTTCGGGGCTTGCTGTGCGTGCGCACCGAAGCACAAGGCAGACGGCAGCAACGGCGACAGTAGAAGCAGCGCGGAGGCGTGGCGGCGGCTTATTTTCTTGTCACCCATTGCACTCTCGCTCATGTGGTCTTGCGTGTCCCGGTAGTTGACGTCAATCGATGCCGGCAAAGGCACCGCGCTTCATGTGTCTAATACATGTCCTTGGGTGAGAATTTCATGATGATATCTCTCCAGAACTGGTATTTATCTGGAGGCAGATTGTATGGCTCGCATTGTTGCACAGCCCTGAGGGCGCTCTCCGAGATGGCGACGAAGTAGGGAGCCCGATCTGGGTTCACGATCTTGGGGGGCGCGCTGAGGGTGCCGTCCTGGTTGAACTGGATGCGAATGCGCACCTCCGTCTCCTGGGCCGAGGCGCCGCCGCTCAGGACTCGCCAATGGGGCCCGACGCACGACCTGATTGCCTCGCGAATCATCGCGATCTCGCTCGCAGAAAGCTGCTCGTCGCGCCCCTCGGCATCGCCGAGCGTCGGTCCCTTGGCCTTGGTGGGCTGATCGGATGCCGCTGACGGCGGCGGGGCCGACTTGTTGGGCGTCTTGTTGAGCAGGGCGGAGATCTTGTCGGCATCGAACTGCTTGGCTTTCGCTGCCGCCTCGGCCTCGTGGCGCTTCTTCGCCTCCTCGTCGCGCTTCTTCTTCGCCGCCTGCTTCCGCTTCAGCTCGGCCTCGCGGCGCTTCTTCGCCTCGTCGCGCTTCTTTTTCAGCTCGGCCTGCTTGCGCTGCTTCTCAAGGCGCTTCTGCTCCTCCTCAGCCCGCTTGCGCGCATCCGCCTGCTTCTGCTCCTCCTCGATGCGCTTCTTCTCCTCGGCAAGCTTCTGCGCCTCGGCGCGCTGCAAGGCCTCGGCCTTCGCCTGCTCCTCCGCCTGCTTTTTCTGCTCGGCGAGGCGTTGCGCCTCGGCCTGTTTCTGCTGCTCGGCCTCGAGCTTCTTCTGCGCCTCCTTGGCGGCCTTCTTCTGGGCCTCGGCGGCAGGCGCTGGAGGGGGCGGATCGGCCTTCTCCTCCTGGGCGCCGGAGGGGGGAGGCGGCGGCGCGGCAGCGGCCGTCTTGGGGCGCTTGGCCTGCTTCCTGGCCTGGTCGCCCTTGGGGCTGTCCTTGGGCTCGGCCTCCAGCAGCTTGGCCGTCCGCACCCCCTGGCGCACCTTGGTGACCTCTCCAGGCGAGATCATGCCGACCGCGACCGGCTCCGTCTCGGGCAGGCGCAGCTCCGCCCGCGATTGGATGGAGAACAGCGCCCCGCCCAGGATCGCGACATGCATGAGGACCGAGATGATAAGTCCGAGCTGCACGCTCCCGCCTTGCTGTTGCTTGGCCCTACTGCTTGGCCTTTGGGGCCGCTTTCTCGATCTCCTCAGGACCGCTGACAAACGTGAACTTCTTGTATCCCGCCTGGATCACGGCGTTCAGAACCTCCGACACCCGTCCGTACTGCACCCGCCGGTCGCCGCGGAACAGGACGGTCTCCTCCTCGCCGCCTTTGCCTGCATTCGGGCCCCCATCCTTGCCGGCATTCGGGCGGGCATTCTGGGCGATCGCCTTGAGCTTGGCGGCGAGCTGGTCGAGCTCGATCGGCTCCTCGGCGGATCCGAGAAACACGCGTCCCTCGTGGTCGAGCGTCACGGTGAGCAACTCCTTGCTCACGTTCAGCGACTGCCCCCTGACGGTGGGCAGGTCCACCGGCAGCCCCGACAGCAGCAAGGGGGCGGTGACCATGAACACGATCAGCAGCACCAGCATCACGTCCACGAACGGCGTGACGTTGATCTCGTGCATTGGCGTATGCTTGCGCGCCCGGCTGCGCCGGCCGCCGCCGGGCCTGCCTCCAGTGCGCAAACCTACGCCCATCCCTCCGCCCTCAGGTTCTCACGTCGATCTGGCGCGAGACGATGGCCGAGAACTCGTCGGCGAAGGTCTCAAGCCGCTGCGCCAGCCGCGCCGAATCGGCGGCAAACATATTGTAGAAGATGACCGCCGGTATGGCGGCCAGAAGACCGAGCGCGGTTGCGAACAGGGCCTCGGCGATGCCGGGCGCCACCACGGCCAGGTTGGTGGTCTTCGAGGCCGCGATGGCCTGGAAGCTCGACATGATGCCCCAGACGGTGCCGAACAGGCCGACGAACGGCGCGATCGACCCCACGGTGGCGAGGAACAGCAGCCGCCGGTCGAGCAGCTCCATCTCGCGGGTGATCGTCACGTCCATCACCTTCTCCACCCGCATCTGGATGCCGCCGAGCGCGCGGATGTTGCCCTCCACCGACCGCTTCCACTCGCGCATGGCGGCCACGAACAGCGAGGCGGTGGAGAAGGTGCGGCCCTGCGAGAGGCCGATATAGAGCTCGTCCAGCGACTGCCCGGACCAGAATATCTGCTCGAAGCGGTCGGCCTCCAGGCGCGCGCGCCGGAAGGCCAGCAGCTTCTCGACGATGATGGCCCACGCCCACACCGAGGCCAGCAGCAGCCCGATCATCACGGCCTTGACGACCGGGTGCGCGGCCAGGAAGAGCTCGACCAGGGAAAAGCCGACAGGTTGCATGTTGTGTCCTGTATCCCCCGGTTTGTCCGCAGCCCTGCGCCCGCCTAATGGATGAGGGCCCATTGAGTCCAATGGGCGGCGCTCCGCGCGCCCTGCCTAACCCCTTCCCGCCCATAGAGCCAGCGGCATCCTGTGCCGCAATATGGCCAGACTTGGGCTTTCTCTGGGAGGCTTGGCCTCCACCAATGACTGGAGACTTCTGTCTGTGTCCACCGGGTCGGCGGAAAAGCATCAATCGATCGGTGGACGACGCGCCGTCTCAAGCCCCTTAGCGTGCGGGCAACCGTGCGCGGGGTCTGCCCACCGTGTGAGCAGCCGGCTTGCGGATGACCTCTTGACCCTGTCCCAAAAGGGAGACTCTTTCATGTTTACAGTGCTTGCAGCCGCCAGTCGTTGCGGCGAGCTCATTCGTGGAGGCACCTCGCCGATATGGCGTGTGGCGGCGCTTCTTGCCATTGCTGTCGTGCCCGCCGTCATCGCCCCGGCCACTGCCCAGGCTCAGGTCCAGGCAACACCCAAGGCTTCGCACTTCAAGCTGGCGAACGGCATGGAGGTGGTGGTCGTGCCCAACCACCGCGTGCCGGTGGTCACCCACCAGGTCTGGTACAAAGCCGGCGGCGCCGAGGACCCCGACAACCAGCCGGGCATCGCGCATTTCCTGGAGCACCTGATGTTCAAGGGCACGAAGACCTTCCCCGGCAACTCCTTCGAGCGCTTTGTCGTCGCGAACGGCGGCGCCGGCACCAATGCCTTCACCTACCAGGACCTCACGGTCTACCCGCAGAGCCTCCCCAAGAAGCACCTCGCCGCCCTCATGGAGAGGGAGGCTGACCGCATGGTCAATCTGCTGCTCAGCGACGAGCAGATCAAGGCCGAGGTGGGCGTGGTGCAGAACGAGCGGCGCGGCAACGACAACAGCCCCCTCTATCAGCTGAACGAGCACATCCGGGCCGCGCTGTTCCCTGGCCATCCCTACAGCCGGTCGGTCATCGGCAAGGAGGCGGAGATTGCCACGCTCGACCGAACCAAGGCGCTCGCCTTCTACAAGCGCTACTACGCGCCCAACAACGCCGTTCTGGTGGTGGCGGGCGACGTGACCGAGGGCGAGGTGCGCAAGCTCGCCGAGGGCACCTTCGGGCGCATCCCGGCCAACAAGAACCTGCCCAAGCGCGTCGTGCAGCCGATGCCCAAGAAGCCGGCCACCATGCACGTCGAGTTGGAGCACGAGCGCGTGGGGGTACCGTCGATAGGCTTCTATTACGCGACGCCCGGCATAGGCGTTCTGTCGGAGGCCGACAGCACTGCCCTCAACCTGCTCGGGCACATCGCCGGCGCGAGCATCATCGGCCGTCTCCACCGCTCGCTCGTCACTGAGCAGAAGCTGGCCAACAGTGTCTCTGCCGGCCATTCGCACGACTTGCGCGGAGGCATCCTCTCATTCGCCGCAGCCGCCGCGCCGGGCGTAGCGTTCGCGGACCTGGAGGCGGCGCTCGGGCGGGAGATCGCCGCCCTGGGACGCGACGGCGTGACCGCCGCCGAGGTCGATGATGCCAGGAAAGCCTTTCTGGCCGCCAAAGCTTATGCGGACGACAATCACCGCGTGCTGGCCGACAGCTATGGGCGGTCTTTGTCGCAAGGTCTGACCGTCGCCGACGTGGAGAACGAGGACGAGCGCACGGCGCGCGTGACCGTGGACGATGTCAACCGGCAGATCGCCCGCTTCATGGCCAAGACCGAGCCTGTGATCGCGGTCCTGCGCCCGAAAGGTACCCGCTGACGCTAACCGGCTGCGAAGCAGGCCGACGAGGCCCTTCACTCCCCTCTCTCCCTTCCTCCTTCAATCAGGTGAAAGTCATGCAATACGTTCTTTCCCCCGTCTCTGCCCTGCGACGCCTCAAGCGGCTCGCCCTCTTTGCGGCCGCCGCCCTCGTGGCGATCACGACACCGGCCCTGGCGCTGCCCAAGGTCCAGAAGGTCGTGAGCCCCGGCGGCATCGAGGCCTGGCTCATGGAGCTCAACGATGCGCCGTTGATCACCTTCCGGCTCGCCTTCGATGGCGGCCAGCTCCTGGATCCCGCCGGCAAGTACGGCACGACCGCGATGGCCGCGTACATGTTCGACGAGGGCGCCGGACCGTACGACAGCTTCGAGCTCAAGACCCGCCTCACGCGCATTGCCGCCAATCTCGGTGCCAGCAGTTCCACGGAATACATGTACGTCTCTTTCTCAACTCCCAGCGCCTACAAGGACGAGGCCTTCGAGTTGCTGGGGCTGGCGCTCAATGCACCGCGCTTCGACGCCGAGCCGATTGCACGGGCCCATGCCCACTATCTCAACTCCGTGGAGGGGCAGCTGCGCAGCCCGTTCTACATCGCCAGCCAGACGCTCCGCCGCGGTCTCTACGGCAAGCATCCTCTGGCGATCGACATGGCCAGCATGAAGCGCGGCTATCAAAGCATCGGCGTCGACGACATCAAGGCGCAGCGTGCCCGCCTGCTCGTGCGCGAGGGCCTCAAGATCGCCGTCGTCGGCAACATCGACGCCCCCACGCTGGCGCCGCTGCTCGACAAGCTGCTCGGCGGTCTGCCGGCCAAGGCGAGCGTGGCTCCGACGCCGGAGCCGGAGCCCGGCGCCGCCAGCTGCCAGGTCACCGCCATGGACGTGCCGCAGGCGATCGTGCAGTTCGGCAGCGTGACGCCGAGACTGTCCTTCCGCCAGCGGATCGCCTGGGCGCTGCTTCACACCATCCTGGGCGAGGGGATCTCGGCCGGCCGTCTCAATCGCGAGTTGCGCGAGAAGCGTGGCCTGATCTACAGCATCGGCATCGATTACAGCGAGTTCACCACGTTCGGCGTGTTCACCGGCTCGTTCGGCGCCAAGATGACGGACGTGCCGGAGGCGCTTGCCATTGTGCGGCGCGAGCTGCGGCGCATAGTAGACGAAGGCCCGACCGAACAGGAGGTTGCCGCCGTCAAGCCCACCCAGGTCGGCCGAACCCTGCTCGGGCTCGATACCGGCGCCGCGATCGCCAATCTCCTCCTCGGCGTGCAGATCAACAAGCAGCCGTTGACCTATCTCGACGACATCGGCGGCAGCATCGAGAGCATCA
Source organism: Hyphomicrobiaceae bacterium (assembly GCA_049278815.1). GTDB lineage: Bacteria > Pseudomonadota > Alphaproteobacteria > Rhizobiales > Hyphomicrobiaceae > AWTP1-13. The sequence goes on along the minus strand of JBAPMW010000897.1, from coordinate 3,185 downwards.
CCCGCGGGGAGGCGTGGGAGGTGGCCAAGCTCCTGCTCAACCCCGACCGTCTCGTCGTCAGCGTCGTCGGCCAGCCGGGGCAGGCCAAGGTGTGCGATGTGCCGGTGGCGCGGAAGTGAGACAGGTGTCAGACCCTCCGGGCTAGGGCGTTCACACAAGTCGCTGAGTGTCTTGCCGACGAGCGAGTGCTACGCGGCGGTTTGCTTCGGAGGGTGCCGCGGGGGCTCCTCCCCCTGCCGACGGCAACGCCGTCGGCAGGGGGAGGGGGGAGGAAGCCGCGCCACGACTTAGCTCGCGGGCCAGAAATGCCGACCTCGCCACGCGCTCGACGGAGCGGGCTAAGTCGTTCTTGGCGCGGCAGGGGGGGTGTCGCAGCACGCTCCAACCCCACCCCCACCTGCCGCCCGCTCCCATCCTCCAGATCGAGCGTCCGAGATGTGTGAATGCCGTAGGCCTGCGGGTCTGAAACCTGAGGCAGTAGGCCACCGCGCCTGCTGCCAACCGCGCCGATCTGCCTCCCCTACGCGAACGCGGTCACTTCGAGCCCTCTGGGGTCGGACGCGGTCGGACGCCACGCTTGCCGCTGCGCTTTATCCTGCCGCCGGCTTTTTGGGGGCGGCTTCCTTCTCGACCAGCGCCTCGGCGTACCTGTGCACCTTGACCCTCCTGGCCTCCTCCCGCACCTGATGGCTGAACGCGATCTTGAGGTCGAGCTCCATGACCTGCCGGGTGGCCGCGGTCGCCTTGTCCTGCAGCCGCCGCACAGCCCCGGCGGGAAAAAACGCGGCCGTCCACATCCCAAGCCAAAAGACGATGCAGGTCGAGAGAAAGAACATGCTGCTGGGGGAATATTCCGGGAGCTTCTGGGCCAGCCAGAGGGCGGCGAGTGCCATCGCACCGCCGCCGAGCCAGAAGCACAGGAAGTGGCCAGCCTTGGCTGTTTGTACCTGATTTGTCGCCTTCTTTTGCTTCTCGACCGCTTCCGCGCGTCTTTGCATGAGGCTGGCAAGGTCCACGTCGGCGAGAGCGTCCTCCTTAATGTCCATCTTGGGGTTCACTTGGAGCCCTCCATCCGTCGCGAAAGCCGAGCGCCGCCGCCGAGGTCAAACGATCATCCCGCGCGCTCTCGTCAGTCTGCTTGGTCGCGTTCTCAGGAACGACATCCTGCGGAAGCGCTATAGCCGTGCAAAACAATCCACGTTGATGGATTGCACAAATTAGTGGCCCAAGCAACGCTTGGTGAAATTCGGCGGACAGCGCGGATATGCTGACCCAACTGACAAGGCGTGATCGAAACGTAGTCTATAAGAAACATTAGATCTCTATCTGTTACTCTTGGATCGGTGCGCAGCCTTGGGATGACGAAGGGAGAGAGCGCTCCAATTGGCGGATCGCTCCAGGTGCGATACTTGTTGCGATGCTTGGTGTGATACGGGCCCGGCCGGTACCGCCGGCTACCACATCTTGTTGGCGATCTTGAGCGCCTCGGCCTCGAACAGCTCCAGCGCCGTCTTCTGGGCCAGCATCACATCGCCCGTCACGAGGTTGCCCTCGGGGAAGAAGCACCAGCCGCAGACGCGGCGGCCGTTCTTGTCCAGCTGGTCGATGTTCATGGAGCGGCCATGGCGGATGCGGTAGCGCTTGCCGGTCCTGCCGCCGATCACCTCGAAGTAGCCGTATCGATCGTACTGCTGGCGCTGCGCCAACGTCAGGTTCTCCCGCAACAGGCGCATGCCGCGCGCGTGCGCCTCCGACCGGCGGTCGTCGAGGAGCGTGCGGCTGCCGAAGCCCGGAAAATGAAACGCCTCGCGCCGTGGCCGCAAGCTCTGGGCGATGCCTTCGCCCAGGCGCCGCATGCGTTCGCCGATCCAGGTCTGTCGCCGCTCGCGCATGGCGGTCCGGTCCTGCAGCATCTGGGAATAAACGCCTCGCGCCTCGCTCAGGAGCGCGCGACGGAAACCGTCGATGTCCCACACGGAATGCCGTTCGCAGAAAGCGAAGCAATCGTGCGGCGGCAACTGCGCCGATGTCCGGTAGCCATTGGCGAAGTCCAGCCGCAGCCGAGGCTCACCCGCGCTTTCAACGACGATATCGACCAGCGCGGGGGCATCGCGCGCGTCATTCTCCCCGAGGGCCCTCCAAAGCAGGGCCCTCAGCACCTGCACGACACGCTCCCGTCAGCCGCCTTGCAGCTGGGGAATGAACAGCGTTTGCTCCTCTTGCGGGTCGAATCTGCCGAGCAGCCGGCCCGGTCCCTCGTCCTTGGCCAATGCCACGGCGCGGAAGCCCTTGCCGGTCAGCTCCTTGAACCGCCGCTCGGCCAGAGCGACAGCCTTCGGGTCGGCGCCATCGAACTCGTGCCGCGTGTCGCCCGAGCGATCCATAACGATTTGGACACCCATGTTACGCTCCTTTCGCGTCAGCCGGGTTTCTATCCTAGCGCGATAAATCCTAACTTGCCACCGCAATTAGGGCCTAATTTGGCAGCGCCGCGCCGCCTGTCGCATCAACAACGCGCGACTGCGGTTGCGAGATGTGGGATGTGTCGGCCCAATGAGAAGGGAGTAGGGCTAGCCCCTCATCTCTTCCTACTCCCTACTCCCCTACCTTTCGGCGGGGTCCGGCCCAGGGATGGCAAGGTTCTCTGCGGACTGAGCAATCGCGGGGACCGCGTCAGGACCCATGAAAATGCAGCGTGTCTGATCTGCAGGGGCCGCAGCCGACGGTCAGCCTCCTACTGGCCCTGTACAACTCCGGACGCCGGCGGCGGCGTGCCCGCGGTGGCCCTGGCCGTCTCGGCGGCGGCGGCGAGGTCGAGCAGGGCCGAGCGCGGCACGGCGTGGGCGGCAGCGCAGTCGGTGGCCTTGAGGCGGTCGTGCAGGAGGGCGGGGTCGCCCTTGAAGCCGGCGCCCGCGGCACGGCTGACAATGGCGGTGGCGACCGCCCCAGCGAAGCGCGTGCGGCAGGCAAGCCGCGCGAGGTGCTCCGAAAGGCGCGCCTTGAAGCCCTCGGCCATGGCGGCCTCGCTGGCCCGGAGCAGGGTTGCCCAGGCCTGGCCGTCCGCCGAGCCCTCCCAGCCGCCGTTGGCGAGCGCCGCCAGCAGCCCCTTGAGGCCGGCCGTGCGCTCTCCGGTGGGTCCGATCCCGGCGCTCTCGACGCCGGCGAGCGCCGCCTTGAGGGCTTCG
>JBAPMW010000896.1:0-3781 GCA_049278815.1 Hyphomicrobiaceae bacterium | reverse complement strand
TCCCCACAAGGGGGAGGGGGACATGTCGGCGACTGCGACCAGCGGCGCGACCCACCCCAGCGGCAGGGCGCCGATCCACATCAACTGGAAAGTGGCCTAGCCTCCATGATTGGATGCTGGAAATGCGCAGGGAAGCAGCGCGACGGAGGGCGCGCGGGCGATGCCGCGCGCCAGCCGCGTCGGCGGCGCTTGCCGGACCGGTAGGCGAGGCCGTGCCGGGCGTGTAACCTCTGCGCCGTCACCGGTCCCATCGCTACCCAAGGCACCCGCATGCTCCCCCTGCTCAAAGGCCTGCGCATTCTCGACCTGACCAGCGTCATCCTGGGGCCCTACGGCACGCAGGTCCTGGGAGACCTCGGCGCCGAGGTGATCAAGGTGGAGCCGCCGGAGGGCGACAGCATGCGCCCCGTGGCGCCCGTGGCGGCCCCCGGCATCTCGGCCATCTTCTCCAACTTCAACCGCAACAAGCGCTCGGTGGCGCTCGACCTCAAGACCGAGGCCGGCAAGGCGGCGTTGCGCAAGCTGCTCCCAACGGCCGACGCCTTCGTCCACAACATGCGCCAGGAGGCGCTGGACAGGCTGGGCTTCACCTTCAAGGCCGTGCGGGAGGCGAGCCCGCGCATCGTCTACGCCGCGGCGGTCGGCTTCGGCCGGCACGGGCGCTACGCCGGCAGGCCCGCCTACGACGACGTGATCCAGGCCGCCAGCGGCTTCGCCGGCCTGTTCCAGATGCGCGACGGGGTGCCGCTCTACGCCCCCAGCATCGCCGCCGACAAGGTCTCGGGCATCCACCTCGCCTACGCCGTGATGGCGGCGCTCCTCTATCGCGAGCGCACCGGCGCGGCGCCGGGCTATGTGGAGGTGCCCATGTACGAGCTGATGGCGGCGTTCAGCCTGTCCGAGCACCTGGGCGCGGCCACCTTCGAGGACGACGGCAAGGTCGGCTACGTGCGCGTGCTCTCGCCCGGCCGCCGCCCCTACAAGACCAAGGACGGCTGGGTGGGCGTGCTGCCCTACAGCGAGCGCAACTGGAGCAAGATCCTCATCGAGATCGGCCGGCAGGACGTGGCCGGGCTCGCCTGGTTCAAGGACGCCACCGAGCGCAGCCGGCGCGTGGACGAGCTCTACGACATGCTGGCCGAGGCCATGCTGGAGCGCCCCTCGGCAGAGTGGCTCGCCGTCTTCGAGCGCCTCGACATCCCGCATTCGCCCCTGCGCTCTCCGCAGGAGCTGCTCACCGACGCCCACCTCAACGACGTGGGCTTCTTCGCCTGCAATTTCGCCGCCGATACGCCGGTGCGGCGCACCCTGCGCCAGGCCGTCAACGTCGAGGACGTGGCAACCGCGCCCGACCTGCCGCCGCCGCCGCTCGGCGCCGACACCGAGGCGGTGCTGCGCGAGGCCGGCTGCAGCGAGGCGGAGATTGCGGCGGTGCTGCCGCGCGACATTTCGGCGAGATGAGCGGAGTTTTGGTCGGATTTGCCGTGCTCTTCTGGGTGGTCCCGCGAGCTCTTCCGCGCCTTAACAGTTGTTATAAGCATGCGCGGGCTTTGGAGTTATTTTGATCGCCTTGCTGTAATTCGGCCGATGGCGCGTGCATAGTCCTTCTTGATACTGTAGGCGTTGCCGCGATCGTAGTGTCCCGGCCGGAGCGCGGCAATGTAGACCGCCATACAGATTATCGGGGCCCGAGAAAGGCCCACAGCGGCCACGAGCTTGTGCATCCCCCTCCCGAGCAATCGCTTAAGCGTCCTTCAACTATAGCAGATGGTGGCGATACGCTCTAAACGGACATCTCTTGTTCCGGCTACACCATTATCGCCGATGTGGTTCCTACGTATCAAATGTATACAGAATACATCGCCGTCCAGAATCTTTCGCGCCGATGACCTATCGCCCCAATCCGTCACCCGATACCGGCCGGACGGTGGCGAGCCAGGTGCCCATCGTCAGCGCTTCCGGCACTGCGCTCTCGAGCGTCCGCATTACGGTGCCGGCCCAAGGCTCGGTCGGCGGGCTCGGCAGGCTGGCCGTGACGACCGGCCGAGGTGGCCCGCAGGAGGCCGGAGCCTGCACCAGGCCCTCGCCGAAGACGGGATCGCGACCATGGCCGCCGAGGCTCATGACGCTGCCCTGGAGCTTGGCGAGCACGCGCCGCTTGGGCGACAGCGCATCGCCGTCGGGCGCCAGCGGCGATCCGGACAGGGCCACCGCGACGACGGCCGTCACGTAGGGGACGGCGAACGACGTGCCGGTCTGCGGGCCTTCGCGCCGGCCGGGGATGGCGGTCCACACATCCACGCCGGGGGCGGCGAGATCGATGTGGGCGCCGCGACCGGCGTAGCGGTAGGCGGACAGCTTGCGGTCGACGGCCGTCACGGCGATCACCTCCTCGTAGCCGGCCGGATAGCTCGGCGGCGCGCCGGGGCCGTCGTTGCCGGCGGCAGCCACGACCACGGCGCCGGACTTCGTCAGCTCCCGAACGGCGTGATGCACCAGGTCATCCTCCGGGCCGGCGAAGCTCAGGTTGGCAACCGCGGCGCCGCTCCGCTTGAGCCAGTCCAGCGCACGCACCATCTGGGCCGTGTCGGACATGGGCTGTCCGCCGGGGTCGTCGAAGAAGGCGTTGGCGATCACGAAGGTGGCATCGGGAATGAGACCGGGTGTCCCGCTGTCCGACTTGCCGGCCAGGAGCGCGAGGACGCCGGTGCCGTGGCGGGGCGACGCCTTGGCGCTGCCGTCCGGCAGGAACTCCCTATAGTCGTAGCGCACGCCCGCCAGGGCCGGGTGGGCCTTGTCGAAGCCAGTATCGACGATGCCGATCTTGAGATCGCGGGCGCAGGCCGCGAGCCGCGACTGCCATTTGATGAGCGCGCTGCCGAAGCAGCGCTCGGAGGGGCAGCCGCCGTCCGCCCGCTGCACCGGCGCGGAGCGGCCGCCCTGATGGGGGCCCGCCTCCAGGCGGTAGGGCGCGTAGATGCGGTTGAGAAGGAAGCCGCCGTCGGGGACGAGGTCGAAGAGCCGCTCGCGGGCGGTGACCGCGTTCAGCGAGGGCGGCGGCACAAGGTGGGTGAGCGTCAGGCCGAGGCCCGGCAGGTCGGTCTGGCCGACAACCTCGAAATCGCCGGCACGGGCCTTGGCCAAGCCCTCGGCGGTGAGGTTGATGGCCAGCACCTCCTGCGGCTTGAAGGTGCCGACCGGCGGCAGAAGCTCGCCGACCAGGCGCCCACCCAGACGGCGGGGCCGGGCGCCGCGCGTGCTCTTCTCCGCCGTCTGACGCGGCTTTGCGCCGGGAGCCGCGACCGGTGCCTGCCGGGGGCGGCGCTGTCCAAGCTTCTGGAGGAAGCGGCGCAACGACTTGTGGGGCCTTCCCGCCCCCTCGGCGGGTGCGAGCGACGGCGGCGTCTGCCTGGCCAGCGGTGCCTTGGGTGCGCCGGGCAGCGGGGTTGGCCGGACCAGCACATCCCAGCCTCCGAGCGGTGGCTGCCGCGGCAGCACCTTCTGGGGCAGGCCCGCGATCCTGCCTTCGATCTTGCCGATGTTGGCGGAGCCTGCGTTACGGCCCGGCGGCGGCAGCTTCACCGGCGAAGGCAGGGGCGCACCGAAAGGCAGGGCGTGAGGGGGGAACGAAGGTTTGAATGCCAGGCCCTGGGGGGGCGGCGGGGGGCTTTTCGTTGGAAGAGAAGGCGCGAATGCGTGCCCGTGCGGGAGTGGCGGAAACACGGGCACTTGGAAAGTCCTTGTCCGGCCGCCGCCCTTGAATGCGCGCGGGCGCTTCGAC
>JBAPMW010000895.1:0-3803 GCA_049278815.1 Hyphomicrobiaceae bacterium | reverse complement strand
CATTGTCCAGGGCGATCTCCATGCCGCCCTTGACGACGTGCAGGCCCTTCACCTCGAATGTTTCGCCCATGGCCTCGCCGGTGACGCCGCAGGCCGCGAGCGCCAAGGCGAGCGTTGCAACCGATCGATGCATGATGAACGGCCCCTGGGACGTAGCTCTTAAGGCTGGGTACCGCTGTGATCGAGTGAATGCAATATTATAACATATCAGAACAGCCAATAGCTATTCACTGTTGCAGATGCGTCGCGCAGTACCCCGCACGCCGCTCGGCGTTCGGTGTTCCGAGAGAGACCCAACCTCCGGGCAACGGCCGGAGGTGTGCAGGGTTGGCCAATTGGCCTACCCTCGGCACGACGCGACGCAGGAGCGGAGGGAGGTGGCTCACCCTGGCAAGTCCCATCTCCCGCACGTATGCGCGGACGGGAGGGCTGATCGCCCTCAGGGGGGCGTGCCAACGCATGGGCGGGCCGGCGATACCGCCTCCCCGTCATAGAATTTCCCCAGCATTACGTGCCTTCTCTATCACATATATGCTCGCTTCCGTAATAACTGGAGAATGGTTATCATATTGATTTAATTGATATTTAATCGACGGAACCGGCGCGTCCGCGATTTATGAGGTCTCGCCTCGGACCCCTTCCCAAGCTCGCCACAAAGTCCCCGCCATGCGGTCACAAAGGCGCGAGAACCTACGATTTGGGCATGGGGAACGGGGACAGGATCGTGCGGGTCAGTGAAACGCACACGAGGGGAGACCTCTACATGACATTGGGGCGAAGCGGCTTACTGGCATTGGCGTTGGCAGCCGGGATGACGGCGGGGGCGTCGATGGCAGCCGCCGACGGTCCTCCCGGCAGAGACGCCGGATGGCCCAACGCGCCTTGGGCTTCCTGGCAGGGCCTTTACGGCGGCGTCCATGTCGGCAGCATCGATGCCTGGTGGGATGATGGCTTCGTGGGCGGCGTCCAGCTCGGACGCAACTGGCAGTCGGGCGCCATGGTCTACGGCATCGAGGGCGACCTGTCGCTTTCGGGCGCGGACAGCATCGATTGGGTCGGCACGGTGCGCGGGCGCCTGGGCTACCTTCTGAGCCAGGGCATCCTGCTCTACGGCACCGCGGGTCTCGGCCTCGTCGATTTTGACGGCGGCGGCGCCGAGGCGGAGTTCGTCTACGGCCTCGGCATCGAGGGCAAGCTGACCCAGGCCACCACGCTGCGCCTGGAGTACCTGGCCTTCGACGATACGGAGGTGGAGGTGGTGCGCGTGGGGGTCAACTGGAAGCTGGGTTGGTAAGCTCGCCGTATACGGGGGCGGGGCCAAAGGCTCTGCCCCTTCCTCCATTCGGGAGCGCGCGCACAAGAAAAAGGCCGCCCTTGCGAGCGGCCGACGACAAGTCGGGCAGTTTACGCACACCGGATGCTTGGGGTCGGCGGCCCTTCCGCGGTGGTGCGCAAATTCGCACCTTCGCGGTTAGAAGGCATACCTCAGGGAGGCCATGACGCGCTCGTCGCAGACGCCGCCGCAGCCGCCGGCGATGTCCGTGTCGGTGTAGCGGATCTCGACCGACCAGTTCTCCCGGAAGTCCAGCGTCACGCCGACGTACCAGTAGACATAATCGGCGGCGCTGCCCTCGAAGTTCACCTGACCGATTGCGCCACTGATCGTGGGCGAGAAGATGCCGACATCCGGAAGCGCCTGCGCGAATATCCCTTCGAGCGTCCAGGCCGCGGAGCCGACGGCCTTCTGCGTCGTACCCACAAGACCGCCGTACTCGGGTGAGTAAAGCGCGCTGCCTTCGAGCCTGCCGCCCTTCCAAATCCGCGCGCTCGCGCCGGCCTTGAGCTCGAGGTAGTTCAGCAGGCTCTCCGCGTCGTTGTAGGCGTGAAAGATCAAACCCAAGTCCCAGGTGATCGGGCCGGTTCTGGGCTTGATTCCCATAGAGAGGTCCACCTCGGCGGTGGCACCCTCGATCGACACGCTCGTGCCTTCGACGGCCGCGTAAAACCGGCCGCAGGTGAGCATGAACCCGCCTTCGACGGAGAAGGGCTGATTGCTCTCCCCGAAACCGCGGGTCGCATTCTCAAAGCTGAACCCGGTCTCCGCCGCGAGACTGCACGGCCTGCCATCGGACACGGACGCCTTAGTCTTGCTGCGCGACGGGAGGCCGTCGGCAGCGGCTTGGCCTGCGGCAAGGAAAAGGACAGCCGCCGCACTAAGAATTAAACGCTTCATGTCTTGTCAATCCTGTCCGTTGAACGCCGCACGCCGAGCGGCCTTACTCTTGGTGTGAGGAGGCTCGCGTCTTCGGGAAGCGCGGGATCGGGACCACCTGTCCCACCGCGCCATCGCAGTGCGGAATGCCGTGATTCGGCCACAATGAGCTATGCTTCGCAGAACATCTTCTGACTGATGTCAGATGTACTGTTGCGCGGCAGCCACGCGATACTGGGGCACCCACCTCGCCAAAGACGGCACACGGTCTTTCTCTGCCCGCATGCGGTTACGCCAACCCTCTGCGAGTTGCTCATTCGACGGAACGTAAGACGAGAAGAAAGGCCGCCCTCGCGAGCGGCCAACGACAAACCCAGGTAGGGAGCGCGCTTCTTCGGTGGCGCGTGATACGTACCTTCGGGTCTCAGAAGGTGTACTTCAAGGACGCCAGGAAGCGTTCGTCGCAAAGTTGCGTACCGAACAAATTGCAGCCGCCTTCGATATCCGTATCGGAATAGCGGAGGTCAAGCTCCCACTTCTCGCGGAAGCCCAGCGTTAGGCCAACGTTCCAGTAGACGTAGTCGTTGCCGTTGTCCTCGACGTTCACTTGGCCGATCGCCGCGCTGAACGTGGGGGTGAAGATACCGACACGCGGGAGCACCTGCGCGAAGGTACCCTCAACCGTCCAGGTCTCGCTGTTCGTGGCACCCAGCCACAGAGCGGCGCGGCCACCGTACTCGGGAGCGTAGAGTGCGCTGGCACCAAGCGTCCCGCCCTTCCAGATCTCCGTGCTTGCGGCAGCCTTGAGCTCATAGAAGTTCAGGATGTCCTCACTGGCGTTGTAGGCGTGGTAGATCACGCCCAAGTCCCAGGTGATCGGACCAGTCTTCGGCGTGATGCCGATGGCCAAGTCGACCATGGCCGAGGCCCCCAGAATGTTCACGCTGGTGCCGGCGACGTCGACGTAGAACCTGCCGCAGGTGAGCTCGAACCCGCCCTGGACGGAGAAGTCCCCCGCACTCTCCGAGAAGCCGCGGATGACTTTCTCGGTGCTGAAGCCGGTCTCGGCCGAGATGGAGCAGGGGCGGTCGGCTTCGGGCGCCCTGGTCTTGCCCCGCGACGGCAGGCCGTCGGCAGCGGCTTGGCCTGCGGTAAGGAAAAGGGCGGCCGCAGCGCCCAACATCAAGCGCATCATGTGTTGTAGATCCTGTTTGTTGAACGCAGCACGCCGGGCGGCCTTCTTCTTGGTGTTATGAGGCACGCGTCTTGTGGAAGCGCGGAACCGGGAGCCTCGCCCCCACCGCGTCATCGCATGCTGCATGCCGTGATTCGGCGGCTATCGGCCATCCTTTACACTGTAACCGTAGTCGGATGTTCGACTCTTGTGGCGCGATCGCAACGCTGTGTCGTACAAGCCAACGGCGGCGCGCGACGGACCGACCGCCAACGGCCAAGCTACGCTGAGGAAAGACGACACCAAGTGGAGGGACACCGAGGTGGACGTGGTGCGCGTGGGGGGCAACTGGAAGCCGATCTCGTGACCGCAGTGGCTGCAAACTCTGCGGGTTTGATGTGCCGTCAGAGTATAGAG
>JBAPMW010000894.1:0-2880 GCA_049278815.1 Hyphomicrobiaceae bacterium | reverse complement strand
TGGTTCAATCGCTACGGCGAGCGGGTCTGCCGCGAAGGCCAGTACCGCTGCTGGCGCCCGACGGTCTGCGACGACTGAACCTAAAACCCGCAGTTGGACTGGTTGCATGATGCTGGAAGTTGCGCTTTGTCAGGGGGATGGGGGAAGACAAGCGCCAAGTTCCGGCTCACCCTGCGGGTGGGCAACCGCCGCCTCCGTCTTGGCGATGAGGCGCCGGATCTCGGGGATGCACGAGCCGCAGTTGGTGCCGGCGCCGAACTCGCGCCCGATCCTCTCGACGCTGCGGCGGCCGGCGGCTGCCGCCGCCTCGATGCGCCTGGCGCCCACCTGGAAGCAGACGCAGACCACGGGGCCTTCGTCGATGGCGCCTTCGACCGGAGCGCCGGCGAGGAGATGGCGCCGCTGCCCGGCAGGGATCGCTGCCAGCGAGAACTGCGACTTGAGCCATTCGGGCGACGGCAGCGCCGGGGCCGCGCCCACGAGCAGGACGGCCTCCAGCCTGTCCGCCCGCAGCACCGCCGCGCGATAGGTGCCGGCAACGGGGTCCTGGAAGGTCAGGCGCTCGCCTTCGGGCAGCGCCGCGCCGAGCCAGGCGGCCCAGCCGTCGAGAGGGGTGTCGAGCGCCAGGTTGAGCGCGTGGCCGAATGGCGTGCGCGCGTGTGCCCAGTAGGACAATCCGGGAGGCAACAACCGCCGGCGCGACAGCAGCAGCCCGAAACCGGCGGCAGCATGAGGCGCAACGCGGGCAGGTGTCGCCTTGGCCTCGGGCTGGCCCGAGAACGGGTCCGTGGCCGGCTGCACCAGCGCACCGATGCGCCCGGCGCTGCTGTTCTCCGCCGACCAGTGGATCGGTACGAACAGGCTGCCCGGCTGCTGGGAGCGGTTGACCAGCACGCGCAGGACGGCGGTGCCGTGCGCCGTCGCCACCTCGGCCAGCCGCCCCTGCTCCAGGCCCAGGGGCGCCGCATCGTCGGGATGCATCTCCACGTAGGGCTCGGCGATGTGGGTGGAGAGGCGCGGCGAGAGGCCCGTGCGCGTCATCGTGTGCCACTGGTCGCGGACGCGGCCGGTGTTGAGCACGAAGGGCCAGTCCTGCGAGACCGGGGCGGCGAGCCGCGGCGGGGCGATGGCCACGAAGCGCGCCTTGCGATCCCTGGTGAAGAACTGCCCGTTCGCGAACAGACGCTCCACAGGCTTGGCGTCGGGCCCGCGCGGCCACTGGAACGGCTTAAGGTCGCGGAACGCCGTGCTGTCCATGCCGGCCGCTCCCGAGATGTCGAAGGCGCGCGTGCCGGCGTTCTCGAAGCCCGACAGGCGCGCATGCTCGTCGAACACGTCGGCGGCCGAGTTGAAGGAGAACGCCGCGCCCCAGCCGAGCCGCTTCGCCACCTCGCACAGCATCCACCAGTCCTGCCGCGCGCTGCCGGGCAGCGGCAGGAATGCGCGCTGGCGCGAGATGCGCCGCTCCGAGTTGGTGACCGTGCCGTCCTTCTCGCCCCAGGCCGCCGCGGGCAGGCGAATGTGCGCGCGGCTGACGGTGTCGTTGCCGGCAACGTTCTCCGAGACGACGAGCACATCGAGCTTGGCCAATGCTGCACGCACCGCATCGGCGCGCGGCAGCGACACCGCCGGGTTGGTGCCCATGACCCACAGCGCCTTGATGCGGCCGTCGGCAATGGCATCGAGCATCTGCACCGCCTTGAGGCCCTCGCCGCTCACCAGGTTGGGCGCGTCCCAGAAGCGGCGCACGCGGTCGCGTTCGGCCTCCGAGAACCCCATGTGCGCGGCCAACATGTTGGCGAGCCCGCCGACCTCGCGCCCGCCCATGGCATTGGGCTGGCCGGTGAAGGACAACGGCCCCGAGCCCGGCTTGCCGATGCGCCCCGTCGCCAGGTGGCAATTGAGAATCGCGTTGACCTTGTCGGTGCCCTGCGCCGACTGGTTGACGCCCTGGCTGTAGCAGGAGACGACGCGCGGCGTGGCCGCGAACCAGCGGTAGAACGTGGCGATCGCCTGCCGGTCGACACCCGTCGCAGCGGCGACCGCATCGAGGCTCGGCGCCAGGGCGTTGGCGCGCCGCAGCGCCCACGCCAAGCCGCGCGTGTGCTCCTCGACGAACGCCGCGTCGATCAGCTTGCGCTCGGCGAGCCACACGAGCAGCCCCGACCACAGGATGCCGTCGCCGCCGGGCCTGATGGCGAGGTGCAGGTCGCTGCCCTCGCATGTGGCCGTGCGCCTCGGATCGATGTTGACGACCCGCACGCCGCGCTCGGCCCGCGCCGTCTGGATGCGTTGATAGAGGATCGGGTGGCACCACGCGGCGTTGGAGCCCGCCAGCACGACGAGGTCGGCGAGCTCGAAGTCCTCGTAGCACTGGGGCACAACGTCGGCGCCGAAGGCGCGGCGGTGGCCGGCAACCGAGGAGGCCATGCACAGCCGCGAGTTGGTGTCGACGTGCGGCGTACCGATGAAGCCCTTCGCCAGCTTGTTGGCAACGTAGTAGTCCTCGGTGAGCAGCTGGCCCGACAGGTAGAAGGCGATCGCCTCGGGGCCGTGCGCGCCCCTGACCGCCTCCAGCCGCCTGGCGACCTGGTCGAGGGCATGCTCCAGGCTCGTCCGCACGCCGTCGACGATGGGGTGAATGAGGCGCGTCTCCAGCGCCAGCGTCTCGCCCAGCGCCGAGCCCTTCGAGCATAGCCGCCCTAGGTTTGCAGGGTGCGCCGGATCGCCCTTGATCGCGGCGCCGCCCTTGCCGTCCGGCGTGGCCAGCACCCCGCAGCCGACCCCGCAGTAGGGGCACGTGGTGCGGACGGGGGCCGCGCAGGCACGCCCGGATTCCCCTCTCCGCTTGCGCCAACGGGATTCCCCTCCCCCTCGCGG
>JBAPMW010000893.1:0-4076 GCA_049278815.1 Hyphomicrobiaceae bacterium | reverse complement strand
ACGACTTCACGATCTCACGAATCTTCCCCCTTCAATCCAGCACGTGGCTCACCATGCCGTCCGCCAGCTTCGGCTCGAACCAGGTGGACTTGGGCGGCAGGAAGCCCCCCGCGTCGCCGCGCCCCGCCTCACGCCCCCTCCGCCCCACTCCCCGCCGTGACATCGACGTACGCAATACCCTGCGCCTCCAGAAACTCCGCTGCGATCCGCCTGAGCGCCGCATCGCGGTAGCGGTACCACTCCTGCTCGATGCCCTTGCGGTGGATGGTGCTCTTGAACATGCGGAATGCGCCGCGGCCGGCGATGGCGTCGAGCAGCAGGTCGCGCTCCGCATCGTCCTCGCGTGAGCGGCAGAACCGCTTCATGATGTCGTATTCGTGGATGTCGTATTTGGTCGGCAGCTGGACGAAGTCGCGGTCGCCGAGCACGCGCCGGCAGTCCTGGATCATTTCCTGCTCCCAGTCGGAGGCAGTGTCCGAGGCCTCCTCCTCTTCCGCGGCGCTGAGCGCCTCCGGCGGAAAGGACGTAAGCTCGCCCGTCTTGCGATTGATGTAGGATCTCCAGTCGTCGGTGCCGAACTCCATCTGGTCGACCACCGCTTTCAGCTGCACAGGGAGCGGCATGGGTCCAACTCCTTCGTGAATTCGTGAAGTCGTGCGTTCGATGAGATCGACCTCACGATCTCACGACTTCACGATCTCACGAATCTTCCCCCTTCAATCCAGCACGTGGCTCACCATGCCGTCCGCCAGCTTCGGCTCGAACCAGGTGGACTTGGGCGGCATGATGCCGCCGGCGTCGGCGACGGCCATCACGTCCTCCATCTGGGTCGGATAGAGCGAGAAGGCGACCGCCATCTCGCCGGCATCCACCCGCCGCGCCAGCTCGGCGAGGCCGCGGCCGCCGCCGACGAAGTCGATGCGCCTGTCGGTGCGCTGGTCGGCGATGCCGAGGATGGGCTCGATCAGGTTCCTCGCCAGCAGCGACACAGGCAGGCGCCCCACCGGATCGCCCGCCGGCACCAGCTCCTGCCGCAGCCTGAGCGCGTACCAGCCGCCGTCGAGGTACATGCCGAAGTCGCGCGCGCCGGCCGGCCGCACCGGCGAGGCCGAGGGCGACACCGCGAACCGCTCGCCGATCGCGGCGATCAGGGCCTCCGGCGTGCGGCCATTGAGATCGCGCACCACGCGGTTGTAGTCGAGGATGCTCATGGCGTGGTGCGGGAAGATCACCGCCAGGAAGTAGCGGTGCGACGCATCCGGATCGTCGCCGCCGCGCGCCGCCGCCACCCGCGCCGCCGCCGCCGAGCGGTGGTGGCCGTCGGCGATGTAGACCGCCGGCAGCGCCTCGAAGGCGTAGGTCAGCTCCTCGATCGGCCCCGCATCGGCGATCACCCACAGCTCGTGCGTCACCCCGTCGTCGGCCGTGACGGCCACGTCGGGGTCGCGCGCGGTGGCGCGGGCGAGCAGGGTGTCGATCTCCGGCGCATGCGGATAGGCCATCATGACAGGGCCGGTCTGGGCGTTGAGCGCCTCGATCTGGCGCACCCGGTCGGTCTCCTTGACGGGCGTGGTGAGCTCGTGCCGGCGCACGCGGCCATTCTCGTAGCCGGCGACGGCCGCGACGCAGGCGAGCCCCGTCTGCCGCAGGCCCTGCCACACCGTGCGGTAGGCGTAGTAGTGCGGGCGGGCGTCACGCAGCACCACGCGCTCGGCGACCATGCGGGCCAGGTTCTCCGCCGCCTTGGCGTAGACCGCGTCGCTGTAGGGATCGGTGCCCTCGGGCAGGTCGATCTCGGCCTTGGAGACGTGCAGGAAGCTCCACGGCTTGCCGCGCGTGCGCTGGCGCGCCTCCGCGCTCGAGAGCACATCATAGGGCGGCGCGAGCACCTCCCGGGCCCGTGCCGGCACGGGGCGCAGGGCCCGGAACGGCTTGATGAGCGTCAATTGCCCCTCCTTTTCTGGCCTGGCCCAGTCTACCAGGTTGGGTCGCGAAGGCCGGCATTGACCCAGCCTGCGCTTGGCCTGCCCGGATTCCTTTAGGGGGAGCGGCCAGCAGGCGCAATGCCCCGATAGGCGCAATGCCCGACTGCCACTGCAAGTTGGGGCGAGCGCGACACCACTCGAGCCTTCGCGTGGTCCTGAGAGGGCGAAATCGTGGAATCGATGCGCCGCATTCAGGCCGCGCGCCCGCCCTGCGACACCTTGGCCGGTGCGGCCGTTGCCCGCAGTGCGTCGCCCCGCCACGTCGCCATGCCCCCGAATTGCCCCTTCCCGCAAGCAGGTACGGTGCAACAGCAACGTTTCCATGTGAGGGGAAATGCGTATCACTCGGGTTGCGTTGAGTTTTTTCTCTGTCGGTTTTCTTGCCGGCAGCTTCGAGCAGGCGGCAGGACTGGCCGAGCGCGGCGTGCCTGCGCCGACCTATGCGGTGGACCTCGCGTCCCTGGCCTTGCCGTCGGCCCTGGAGCTGGCAGCGCCCGCCCTGGACGGCACACCCCAGTCTGCACCCAAGTCTGAAACCAGGTCTGCACCCAAGCCTCAAGCCCAGCCGGCCGCGCGCCACGAGACCGGCGACGGCAGGGTGGCCGAGATGGTCTGGGGCGGCGAGGCAAAGGCCAGCGCCGTTGCCCTTGCTCCGGCTCCGGAGGCGGCACCGCCCCCGCGCAAGCTGCGCCCGTTCTTCGATCCGCTGCCCCAGGATGAGGACACGCTCGTCGTGCCCGAGCCGAGGATCGCCAAGCGGCCGCCGGAGTTCATCCTGCCGTTCGAGAAGGGGCGGGTGACCAGCATGTTCAACCAGGGCCGGCGCCACCCGGCCATCGACCTGGCCGGCCCGCTCGGCACGCCGGTCTACGCCACCACCCGCAGGCAGCGTGTCACCTTTGCGGGCCGGCGCGGCGGCTACGGCAACCTCGTCATCGCCCGCGACCCTCAGGGCCGCCAGCACTACTACGGGCATCTGCACCGCATCCAGGCGCGGGTCGGCACCGTGCTCGAGCAGGGCGAGACACTGGGCCTCCTCGGCACCACCGGCCACTCCACCGGTCCGCACGTGCACTACGAGGTGCGCACGCCCAGGGGGCGCCATCTCGACCCGTCGAAGCTCCTGTTCGCGGGCCTGAGCGTGCGCCGGGGCCATGCCTGGAACACCCTGCGCCCTGACCTCTCCGCCACCCGGCTCGCCGCCCGCTCCGGTCAGCCGCGGCCCCGGTAGGGCGCGACGCCCTGGTCCGGCAGCCACACGCCCGCGGGCGGCGTGCCGGTCTGCCAGAACACGTCGATGGGGATGCCGCCGCGCGGGTACCAGTACCCGCCGATGCGCAGGTATTGGGGCTCCAGCAGGACGCTGAGCCGCTTGCCGATGGCCACCGTGCAGTCCTCGTGGAAGGCGCCGTGGTTGCGGAACGCGGCCAGGTAGAGCTTCAGCGACTTGGATTCGACCAGCCAGACCTTCGGCACGTAGTCGATGACGAGGTGCGCGAAGTCCGGCTGCCCGGTGATGGGGCACAGCGCGGTGAACTCGGGCGCCGTGAAGCGCGCCACGTAGGCGGTGTCGGGATGCGGATTCCGCACCCGCTCCAGAACGGCCTCGTCGGGCGAGGCCGGCAGCGGCACCTTGGCGCCAAGCTGGGCCAGGCTATCTGGCTTCTCCGCGCTCTTCGGCTTGGACCGCATCGTTGACCTCGCCCGATCCATGGTGCAGCGGCAGTCAGGCCGCGGCAAGCCCGATCCGCCGATCGCGCCGCCTGAGCCACACGATGCAGGGCAGCGCGAGCAGCACCATCCACGCCTTGCCGATCACTTGGCCGGCCAGATAGTCGAGCGAGCCGAACGCCAGGTAGAGGAACACCGCGCTGTCGACGACGAGCCCGACGACGCTCGATGCGAACACCGCCAACAGCAGCCGCCTGCGCTGCAGCGGCGTGTAGACCGCGAGGTCGGCGACCTCCGAGATGAAGAACGCCGCGGCCGACGCGATCACGAGCGCCGGCGGTGCCACCAGTGCCGAGAGCAGCGCGCCCGCCACGATCGCAGCAACCGCCCAGGCGAAGCCAAGACGGCGCTGTACCAGGT
>JBAPMW010000892.1:0-4457 GCA_049278815.1 Hyphomicrobiaceae bacterium | reverse complement strand
TCGTTCTCCAGGCCGCCTCCGGGGCCGCTGTCGCCGGGTGCATACGAGTAAACGCTGGTCGTCCAGATGCTCCGCCACCCAAGCTCGGCCGGCAAGTAGGTCCGCTCCTCGGTGCATTCGGTCTGCCGCAGATCGGAATCGACATGGCCACGGACAAGCCCGGCACGCAGGCAGGCAAACGTCACTGTCTTTGCACAGGCGCCGGCGACCGCGGAACTCCCGGGCGCCGCGACCTCCTTCGGCCCGTTGAGCGGGCTGGTCGAGTACCAGGCAACAGCAACGGCCAGGCCAGCCGCAAGGGTGAGTGCCCCCAGCCCAAAGCGATGCCGCCGCCACCGATCCTCTTGCGCATCGTGGTGTCTGGGCAGCTGCTCCCTGAGCGCGTTTCCGAGCCTTTCCAGATCGCGCGCAAAGCTCGCGCGCTTTACGTAGAGCGTCTGGTGATAGGCAAGTGGCCGGATATCCCTCGGCAGGACGCTCGCCGACGGGATGGCGGCATCGTCAATCAGCACGGGAATAACCAATTTCCCGCGCGCCAGAGCCGCGGCGATCTCCTTGCGCATGAAATCTTCCTGGCGACTCTGCCGACGCTCGTTCAGCAGTGACAGCCACCGGCCTCCAATTATCGCGAGAAGAACGTTGCACTGGCGGAGGGCCTTCTTGAGCTCCCGGTCGAAGCGCTGGCCGGGCAACAAATTGTCGATATCCATGAACACGTTCTCCGCCCCGAAGGCGCCGGCAAGAAAATCTCTGAGGCCGCGGGCATCCGCTGAAGTGTCAGCCCGCCGGTAACTGATAAAGGCCCTGGGCCGCATGTCGGCCTCGAAATGAAACGACAAATCGAAGTATAGGCGCCAACCTACGACTCCACAAGCATCCGTATGCCGGCACTCCAAAGGACGGTCAAGTCGACCGCCGCTCATCCGTCGCGCCTGCGACTTAGCCCGGGAACGGCAGCCTCACTGCCAGGGCATAGCCGTTGAGCATCAGCAGGATGCCGAGCGCCGCCAGCCCCCCGCTGAGGCCCAGAGCAGGAGGTTGCCGATGATCAGGTGCACCGACGCCAGCACGATGGCGATCTGCAGGAGCGCCTGCCTCCAGTCGAAATAGGGATCCTTGCGCAGGGCGATGTCGCGGTCCTTCTCCAGGGACTTGGCCTTGGTGAACAGCTGATCCATCCCATCGCCCGTCTCCGGCTCGCTCTTCATGGGGGCCACCTCGGAGCGCTGGAGCTTGATCTTGTCCTCCAACGCCTTGCGCGCCTCGGCGACGATCCCCGCCTGGGTGGCGAGCATCGCCTCGAGCTCGTCGGCGGTCGCGCTGTAGACGGTCCGGCGCACGTTCGTGGCCTGGTAGAACGCCCAGACGTTGGACGCTTCGATGTTGGCGCGGGTGGCGTCCTTGGCGGCATTGGCGCCGCCGACATTGCAGACGGGCAGCAGCACCGCCAGCACGCCGATGTAGACGCCGATCCACTTCTTCAGCTCCTCCGCATCGGTTTTCAGACTGTCGAGAACATCGTCCATCGACATGCGCCACCTCCCCGCGGTGCGTGCCTGCAATAGTTCAATCGGCCGCGCGCGGCGAGAGATCCCTGCGCTCCAGCACTGTGCCGTCCGGGTTCAGACGATAGACGATCGGCACTCCCGTCGCCAATTCGCGTCCTACGATCTCCTCGCCGGAAAGCCGCTCCAGCCGCATGATGAGGGCGCGCAGCGAGTTGCCGTGGGCGGACACCAGCACGTTGCGGCCGGCCTTTACCGCGGGCCAGATCTCGGCCTCGTAGTAGGGCAGCACGCGGGCGGCGGTATCCTTCAGGCTCTCGCCGCCCGGCGGCGGCACGTCGAAGCTGCGGCGCCAGATGTGCACCTGCTCGGGGCTCCACTTGGCGCGCGCCTCATCCTTGTTGAGGCCGGCGAGGTCGCCGTAGTCGCGCTCGTTCAGCGCCTGCGACTTGCGGGTCGGAAGGCCGGTCTGGCCCAGCTCCTTGAGCATGATGTCGAGCGTGTGCTGGGCGCGCCTCAGATCGCTGGTGAAAGCAAGATCGAACCTGTAGCCCTGCTCCTTGAGCAACCGGCCGGCGGCGTGGGCCTCGACAATGCCCTTCTCGCTCAAGTCGGGGTCCTTCCAGCCTGTGAACAGGTTGAGCTTGTTCCATTCGCTTTCGCCGTGTCGCACGAGAACGAGCACGTTGTTCATGTCGCTTCCCTGACTGGAGAGGTTTGGGCGGAAAACGCCTCTGCTGCGATCTTGGTTCGCCTCAGCCGAGGCCCAGCACGTCCATCATGCTGAAGAGCCCCGGCCCCTTGCCGTGTCCCCACAGCGCGGCCTTGACGGCGCCGCGGGCGAAGATGCCGCGGTCGGCGGCGCGGTGCCTGAGCTCGATCACCTCGCCGTCGGCCGCGAACAGGACGCTGTGCTCGCCGACGACGCTGCCGCCGCGCAGCGTGGCAAAGCCGATGTCGCCCCGGCGGCGCGCGCCCGTGTGCCCGTCGCGCATGCGCACGCTCGCCTCCTCCAGCTTGACGCCCCGGCCCTCGGCGGCGGCCCGGCCCAGCATCAGGGCGGTGCCCGAGGGGGCATCCACCTTGTGGCGGTGGTGCATCTCCAGCACCTCGACGTCGAAATCGGCATCCAGCGCCGCCGCCACCTTGCGCGTGAGCGCCACCAGCAGGTTGACGCCCAGGCTCATGTTGCCCGCGCGGACGATGGTGGCATGGCGCGCGGCGGCGGCGATCCTGGCGTCGTCGCCGGCGCTGAGCCCTGTGGTACCCAGCACGTGCACGTTGCGGGCGTTGGCGGCGAGGGCGGCGAAATCCACCGACGCCGCCGGCGTGGTGAAATCCAGCACCGCATCGGCCCTGGCGAACAGCTCGGCCGCATCGTCGGTGATGACCACGCCGAGCTTGCCGAGGCCGGCGAGCAGGCCGGCGTCCTGCCCGAGCGCCAGCGAGCCCTCGTGCTCCGCGGCGCCGATCAGCGTGCAGGCCTCATTGCCGTGCACCGCCCGGATCAGCTCGCGCCCCATGCGGCCCGCCGCTCCCATGACGGCGATGTTCGTCTTGTCCATGGGGGGGATATAGCAGTAGGGAGAACGACCGGAAAGGAGGCAATAGGGCAGTAAGGCAACAGGGCAGACCGCGCTACCTGCTGCCTTATTGCCCTATTGCCCTACTGCCTTTCCTCAGCGCCAGGTGAACGCCACCTGCTCCAGCTTCGCGGTGCCGATCTTGGTGTATGCGGTGCCGATCGGTCGCCCGCCGCGTCGCCAGTAGAAATGGCAAGCCGGGGTGTTCTCGATGAGCGCCCACACGATCAGGCCCCGGAGCTTGCGCATGTCGAGCGTGTGTCGGCAGCTCTCGAACAGGCGCTCGCCGAGCCCCAGGCCCTGATGCACCGGATCGAGGTAGAGCTCGTAGATCTCGCCTTGATACGGCCCCCGGCCGCGGGCGCTGCCGAAGGTGGCATAGCCCACCAGCTTGCCGTCCAGCTCCAGCACCAGCACGCCGTCGCCCGAGCGCACGGCGCTGCGCCACCACTCGGGCGTGCGCCGGCGGATGTAGCCCTCGAGTGGCACGTGCGGGATGATGCCGCGGTAGGCGAGCAGCCAGGACTCGCGAAACACCTCCCCTATGGCGGGGGCGTCTGCCACCTTGCCCTTGCGTACGCACACCTTCGAGCCGGACCCCAACATGCGGGTACTATAGCCCAAGGCCCTGCCCTGTGCTGCGATTTTCTTGCCGCGGTTGTCCGGCTTTCAGGTTCCAGGTTTCAGGGCCAGGGGAGCGCTGCCGCGAAACTCGATCTCGAGTCGCCTCCCTCACCGAAGCAATCCCGACATTGCCTTGATCTGCTTGATATTGAGCTTGACGCCTCCGAGCATCGTGACGTCGCCGGGCTTCATTCCGGGGCAGTCCGCGCTCTTCCACGTTGCCGTTTGCGTCACGAGCGTCGCCCGTGGCTTCTTGCCGTCGCCATCGCCCATCGTCCCCTCGGTGCGCGAGGTGTAGCCCGTCTGGAAGTCGCCCGTGAGCACCGTCCGTGACTTGGTCTGCTTGCCTGCGAAGGTGCAATCGGAGGCGATGACGAGGCTCTTGCCCTCGCGCTTGGTCGTCAGGCTCTTGCACGTGCCAACCATCTTGAGCGCATAGTCCATCATCTCGCGGTCGGTCGCCGGGTCGACGCACATCTTCGACGTCATCGCCGGCATGCCCTTCGGCTGATCCATCGTCATCGTGATCTCCCACAGGCCCGCCTTGCGCTGCGGCAAATCGAGCGTCTGCGCGCCGAGGGCAACCGGCACAATCAGCGCGGCGGCGGCGAGGAGGGCGGCGGTTCTGTTCATGCGGCTTCCCTTGCTGATTCCGGCGTTGCACGATCCTGGCACCCGCTGCGCGATTAGGCGGCGAATGCGGCCGAGCGTTGGCGACCCCGCGAATACCCGGGTCTGGCATCCG
>JBAPMW010000891.1:0-9363 GCA_049278815.1 Hyphomicrobiaceae bacterium | reverse complement strand
TCGACCCAACCGACATCGGGCCGGCGGCCCATTGTCGCCCTAGGCCTTTTTGTCCGGCACCGCCAGCCGAATGTGCAGCTCGCGGAGCTGCTTCGGCGTAACCTCGCCGGGCGCGCCCATCAGCAGGTCCTGCGCCTGCTGGTTCATGGGGAACATGATGACGTCGCGCAGGTTGGTGGCGCCGGCGAGCAGCATGACGATGCGGTCGATGCCGGGCGCGATGCCGCCGTGCGGAGGCGCGCCGTAGGTCAGCGCCTTCAGCATGCCGCCGAACTTCGCCTCCAGCACGTCGCGGCCGTAGCCGGCGATGGCGAACGCCTTCACCATCACCTCCGGCAGGTGGTTTCTGATGGCCCCGGAGCTCAGCTCCACGCCGTTGCAGACGATGTCGTACTGGTAGGCCTTGAGCTTGAGGAGATCCTCATTCGACTTGGCAGCCTCCAGCGCGGCGAGGCCGCCCTGCGGCATCGAGAACGGGTTGTGGGAGAAGTCGATCTTCTTCTCCTCCTCGTTCCACTCGTACATGGGGAAGTCGACGATCCAGCAGAACTCGAACCGATCCTCGTCGATCAGCTTCAGCTCGCGCCCGATCAGGGTGCGGGCCTCGCCGGCGAACTTGTAGAACTTGGCTGGATCTCCAGCCACGAAGAATATCGCGTCACCCTCTGCGTAACCTCCAATGGGTGAGTCCCTCCGCATCTGATCATGTAGCGCGTTCGTTCGCTCGGGACCGAGGTTCTTGGCAATCGGACCCGTCCCCACCCCGCCCTTGATGATGATGTAGCCGAGGCCCGGTTGCCCCTCGCGCTGCGCCCAGCCGTTCATGCGGTCGCAGAAGGCACGGCTTCCGCCTTCGAACGCGGGGATCGCCCATACGCGCGCCTTGGGGTCCTTCTCAATCAGCTGAGCGAACACCTTGAAGCCCGAGCCGCGGAAGTGCTCCGTCACGTCGGCCATGACGATGGGGTTGCGCAGGTCCGGCTTGTCGGTGCCGTACTTCTGGATCGCCTCGTCATAGGAGATGCGCGGGAACTTCGGTGTCACCAGCTTACCCTGCCCGAACTCCTCGAACAGGCCGCGCATGACGGGCTCCACGGCCGCGAACACGTCCTCCTGCTCCACAAAGCTCATCTCCAGGTCGAGCTGGTAGAACTCGCCGGGCGAGCGGTCCGCGCGGGCGTCCTCGTCGCGGAAGCAGGGCGCGATCTGGAAGTAGCGGTCGAAGCCCGCGATCATGATGAGCTGCTTGAACTGCTGCGGCGCCTGCGGCAGGGCGTAGAACTTGCCGGGATGCACCCGCGACGGCACCAGGTAGTCGCGCGCGCCCTCGGGCGAGGAGGCTGTGAGGATCGGCGTCTGGAACTCGTAGAAGCCCGAGTCCCGCATGCGCCGGCGGATCGAGCCGATGATCTCGTTGCGCAGCATGATGTTGGCGTGCAGCGTCTCGCGCCGCAGATCCAGGAAGCGGTATTGCAACCGCAGGTCCTCCGGGTAGTCGGGCTCGCCAAATACGGGAACGGGGAGCTCCTTGGCTGCCGACAGCACCTCGATCTCGGCGGCGACCACCTCGATCTCGCCGGTGGCAAGCTCCTCGTTCACTGTCGACTTGCCGTCGATGACGGGCCGCTCGCGTACCTTGCCGTCGACGCGGATCACCCATTCGGAGCGGACCGTCTCGGCGGCCTTGAAGGCCGGGCTGTCCGGGTCGGCCACCACCTGGGTGATGCCGTAGTGGTCGCGCAGGTCGATGAACAGCAGCCCGCCGTGGTCGCGTACACGGTGCACCCAGCCGGAGAGGCGAACGGGCTTGGCGAGGTCACTTTTTCGTAACGCTCCGCAGGTATGGGAGCGATAGCGGTGCAGGGAACCCGTCGCGCCGGCTCCGGCGGCGTCATTCGCCTTGGCCGGTTTTGCGTCAGCCCCTCTTGCGCCAGCCCCTCTTGCACCAGCCATGACACCTCTGATCCGAGACTGTTCTCCCGCTGCGGGCGGAAAGACACACGCAGCCCCCACCTTGTCAAGGTTGACGGGAAACTGCGTTGACGGGAAACGGCGGATGAGCCAGCCTGAGCGCGGCTGTTGAGGTTACAAGGATCGGACCACGTGGAACGCGTAGGTATTGCGCATTTTTCAATCACCCGTTGGAGATGATAGCTGTGACTTGCCGTGTATCGCGTCTTCCCGGCGCCGGATGGCGTTCCCTCCCTCTTGCAGCATTGGCACTGGCGGTGGCGATTCCCACCGCGGCTCTCGCCGAGCGGAGCGTCAAGAAGAAGGTGGACGCCCCACGGGGGCCGGTGCTGGCGGTCGTCTCGCTCTCCAAGCAGCGTATCCACATCTACGGCAGCGCCGGTCTGCTGGCCGAGAGCAGGGTCTCGACCGGCATGGCCGGCTTCCGCACGCCGCCCGGCGTCTTCACGGTGCTGGAGAAGAGCCGCTACCATTTCTCGAATATTTATCACGGCGCGCCGATGCCCTACATGCAGCGCCTGACCTGGTCGGGCATCGCGCTGCACGGCGGCGTGGTGCCGGGCTATCCGGCCTCGCACGGATGCGTGCGCCTGCCGCATAGCTTCGCCCCTGAGTTGTTCGGGATAACTGGGCTCGGCACCCGCGTGGTGGTGACGCCGCACGATCCGGTGGCGTCTCCCATCGAGCATGTGCGCCTGCCGGCGCCGCGGTTGCTGCCGCTGCCTCCCGGTGTCGGCGAGCCCGCTGGCGCCGAGCTTGCGACCGCGCCCGGCGGTCCGGTGAACGATGCCGGAGCTCAGCTCACCTTGCCCAAGCTGCTCAACCCCGTCGAGCGGCTCAAGGCGATGCGGACCTTCATCGCCAAGGATGCCGCCGAGAAGACCAGGTGGGCGAAGGCGGCGGCAGAGGCTGCGGCCGACAAGGCCGACGAAGCGCGCCGGGCCACCGCGGCGCTGAGGGACGCAGAGCAAGCTCTCGCGCAGGCCCGCCGCCGCCACGAAAATGCGGTCAAGACGGCCGAGACGGCTTTGGCAAAGGCCGCCGCAGACGCGGCATCGGACGCCGTCGTGACCGCTGCCGAGCGCGCCAGGGAGGCGCTGACTGCCATCGAGGCGGAGCTTGCCGCGGCAGAGCGGCGGACCGAGGAGGCACGCCTGATCGCGGCGGTGGCGCTTGAGGACTCTGCCGCCGCTGCGGCCGCGGTCATTGAAACTGAGCACGCGCGCCGCGAGGCGGCCACGGACCTCAAGCTGGCCGAGAAGGCCGAGGCGCCGATCTCCATCCTCGTCAGCCGGAAGGCCGGCAAGATCTTCGTTCGCCAGGCCTGGATGCCGATCTACGAGGCCCCTGTGACCTTCACGGACACCGGGCCGTCCCTGGGCACCCACGTCTATCTCGCGGTGGGCCCTGCAACCGACGGCGAGACGATGAACTGGCTCTCGGTGTCGCTGCCGGCCTCCGCGCCCGAGCCGCCGCGCCGCCAGCGCGGCAAGGCGAAGGCGCCGGTATCCGCACCGGCCTCGGAGACCGCGGCCAGCGTGCTCGCGCGTTTCGAGCTGCCGGCCGCGACCAAGCGGTTCATCGAGGAGCGGTTGTGGACGGGCGCCACGCTGATCGTCTCCGACGAAGGCACCAGCCCCCGTGAGACGGGGCTCCATACCGATTTTATCTTGCTGCCGCGGTGAGCCCTGGTGAGCCACGGGGCGTCTTCCGCGCGCTCCGCTATTCTCCGGGCCGGGTGGCAGGCTGCAAAGGCTTGCCACCCACCGCCCAGGTGGCATCGTCCAACGTGCGTAGATGAACCGAGCCGGTCGAACCGGCCGGGCGATTGGCACGGTCATGCTGCCGCCTCAGAGCGCAGGGTATCGTGCCCGGCAGCTGGGCCGGCGACGGTGCCGGCCGGCTTGGCACCAGCTTTGCGAGTCTTGCGGCAGCAAGGGGGCATCATGCGCAAGGTCATCGTGAGCCTTATCGTCGTCCTGATCGCAGGCGCCGGCGGCTATCTCGGCTTCGATTTCTGGGCGCAGCGTGCCGTCGCGCGCGAGGTCGACGCCATGCTCGACGGCTGGCGCGCCAGCATCGGCTCGGCGACGCGCGGTCCGATCGAGCTCGATCTGTGGACGCGCACCGTCAAGGTCATCGATGTGGTGGTGCAGCCGCGGTCGGCACCGCATCCCAGGATAAGGGTGGCGCAGGTCGTTGCCTCCGGCCTTGACGGGTCCGGCAAGGCGGCGCTTCTGCACCTGTACGATGTCGAGCTGAGCGAGGCGCTGCCCGGCCAGCCCGGTGCCACGGTAACGTACAAGGCCCCCAGCATCACCCTCAAGGAGTTCTCCGCCCGCCCGCTGGCGTCGCGCAAGGTTGCCTCCACGCTCGACCTGATGCGCCTGTGGCTTGAGCTCGCCAGCGTCACCAAGGCGGCCTCGATCGAGGCGCCGTCGCTCACCGTGACGATGATGCCAGGAGGTCCGGTGATGCCGGGAGTGGCAGGCAGCCGCCTGCCGCCGGGTGCCTTCGAGATCACCTACACCAACTTGTTCGTCCGGGATGTGCGCGAGGGCCGCATCGCCGAGGCGGGGGCGGACGGCGCGGTCCTGCGTGCCGGCCTTGTTGGGCCGGCGCGCGAGCTCAGGGGCGGGATCGGCAAGATCGCCGTCGCCGACGCCGACGTGGCGCCCATGCTGGCCTTCCTGGACCCGACGCGGCCCAGGGGGCAGGGCTACCAGCGCATCTATCGGCAGGTCTCCATGGGCCCCTATTCGCTGCGCTTCGTCGACGGCACCTCCGTGAGCGTCGACAAGATCGTTGCCGAGGATGTGGGCCTGCGTCCCGACAAGCTGCTGCTGGACGACTTTCTGTTCCTGAGCGAGGTCACCGCGGTGCCGGGCGGCACCGTCTCGCCCGGCCAGGTGACCATGCTCATGGACAAGGTCGCCGGCTTCTATGAGGGCGTGCGGCTCGGCAAGCTTGAGGTGCAGGGGCTCGCGGTCAAGAGCATAGGCGGGCGCGTCAATCTGGCGAGCTTGCGCGTCGAGCGCATGGAGAATGGCCGGCTCGGCGAGCTGTCTTTTGACGGACTGGACGCCAAGCCCTCCTTCGGCGATCCGGTCAGCTTCAGCCGCATCGCCCTCAAGGGGTTCGATGTCGCCAATTTCATGCGGCTGGTGGGAACGGGGCTGGCGACGCCGCCGGGACAACCGCCGAGCTTCGATCGGCTCGCCGGCATGTACAAACTGTTGGAGGGCTTCGAGCTCAAGAGCATCGTGGTGCCGGACCCCACGACAGGGCGTAAGGTGCAATTCGATGCCAGCGTGACCTCGGGGCAGCTCGTTGGCACGGTTCCCAGTGCCGTGCGGGCCTCCTTCACGCTCTCCGCGCCGATCGGCGCGCGCAGCCCGGAGCCCTTCATCAATATGCTCGGCGCTGCGGGGCTCAGCACCCTGGTGGCCGAGGCGGATTTGGGTGTGCGCTGGAACGAGGGGGCCCAGACCCTGGCGCTGGACCCGGCCACCCTCGAGGTTGGCGGCTTCGCATCGTTGTCGGTCAAGACATCCATCAACAACGCCACGCGCGCCCTCTTCTCGACCGACGTGATCAAGGCGATGGAGGGCGCCCTCGCGGTTGAGATCGGACTGATCGAGGTGACGCTGCGCGACCTCGGGATGGTCGATATTCTGGCCGCCGAGGCCGCGCGATCCAGGGGACAAGCGCCGGAGGCGGGGCGCAGTCTGCTGCTGGAGCAATGGACCCTCGGTGCGCAGCGGCAGACGCAGCTCAATCCCGGGGCCCAGTCGCTCTACGACGCCGTGGGCCGGTTTCTGCAGGGCAAGGGCGAGACGCTGACCGTGCGGCTGACCCCCAGGGGCCGCGTGCGGGCGCTGAAGCTGATGGAGGCACTGCGGCTCTCCCCCGCGGAAAGCGCGCTGCTTGCGGCTTTCACCGTCGAGGCCAGCAGCGCGAAGTGACCGCCGCGGCGCCGTGGGGGCAGGGCAGGACCTCGGGAGCGGGGTGAGCCCGCCGGCGGGCCCCCTGCGCCTCTCAACCACACGATGTACGCATTGTGTGGCGCACCAGTAACGGTTATAACCCGCGCGCCCATGCGTGTCATCTCTACGACCTCCGACCTGAACGACCTCTGCCGTCGCCTCAGCCGTCACAGCTTCGTCGCCGTCGACACCGAGTTCATACGCGAGCAGACGTTCTGGCCTAGGCTGTGCGTCATCCAGCTTGCCGGACCCCACGACGAGGCGATCGTCGATCCTATGGCGCCGGGGATGGACCTCGCTCCGTTCTTCGCACTGATGGGCGACGAGGGTGTCGTCAAGGTGTTCCACGCCGCCCGGCAGGACCTGGAGATCGTCTGGACCCTGGCGCGGCTGATCCCGCGCCCGATCTTCGACACCCAGGTGGCCGCCATGGTGTGCGGCTTCGGCGAATCGGTGAGCTACGTCAGCCTCGTCAAGCAGATCGTCGGCCACAACCTCGACAAGACCTCCCGCTTCACCGATTGGGCGCGACGTCCGCTGTCAGACAAGCAACTCGCCTATGCGCTGGCCGACGTCACCCACCTGCGTGACATCTACCAGCATCTCAAAGGCGACCTGGAGGCTACGGGTCGGCTCAGCTGGCTCGACGAGGAGATGGGGGAGCTGACGAGCCCCGCAACCTACGAGACCCGTCCCGAGGATGCCTGGCGCCGGCTCAAGCTGAGGGTGCGCAACCGCAAGGGCCTGGCGGTGCTGATGGAGCTGGCGGCCTGGCGCGAGCGCGTGGCCCAGACCCAGGACGTGCCGCGCAACCGCGTGCTGCGCGACGAGGCGCTCTATGACATCGCCAACGCCGCTCCCACCGAGACGGCTCAGCTGTCGCAGTTGCGCACGCTGAGCGAGGGCTTCTCCCGCTCCAGCCGCGCCAAGGACATCGTCGAGGCCGTCAACCGGGGGCTCGAGCGCGACCCCAGGACGCTGCCGGTGCTGCGCGAGAATGCCGGCCTGCCGGCCGACAGGCAGGCCACCGTGGAGCTGCTGCGCGTGCTGCTGAAGGCCTGCGCCGCCCGCAGCAAGGTGGCCCCCCGGCTGATCGCAGACGCCGAGCACCTGGAGCGCCTGGCCGCCGAGGACGAGCCCGACATCCCCGCCCTCAAGGGCTGGCGCTACGAGCTGTTCGGCGCCGAGGCGCAGCGGCTGAAGCGCGGCGAGCTGGCGCTCCGCATCGAACGGGGAGAGGTTGTTCCGGTAGCGGTGGGGGAGTAAGGCAATATGGCAGTAAGGCAGTAGGGCAATAAGGCAGTAGTAGGACTCACCCCCTACTGCCCTACTGCCTTATTGCCTTCTCTTGGGCACCCGCAGCGCGGCAATCACCGGCAGGTGGTCGGAGCCGAGCGCCGG
This sequence comes from Hyphomicrobiaceae bacterium, assembly GCA_049278815.1. Lineage (GTDB taxonomy): Bacteria > Pseudomonadota > Alphaproteobacteria > Rhizobiales > Hyphomicrobiaceae > AWTP1-13. The sequence continues at coordinate 2,005 of JBAPMW010000891.1, read as the reverse complement.
TCCGATGCGGATCGACACGGACTCGATCTCCGGCGTGGTGAGCACGTGGTCGATCAGGAACGTAGGCCGCGGCAGGCGGTACTGCCCGTCCGTTGGCCAGCTGCGCAGGAAGGTGGCGTGGCGCCTGAGGCCGGTGGCGGCGAGCAACCGTTGCAGCCGGTAGGACCACGGCGTCATGTTGAAGTCGCCCGCGATGACGAGCGGGCCGGTGATACCGGCACGCAGCGCGATCAGCCGCGCAACATGGTTGGTCTGCTGCTCGGCCCGGAACGGCAGCGCGAGGTGCGCCCCGACGACCCTCAATCGACCGAGCTCGGGATCGTCGAATTGCACCCAGACCACCTCCGGGGTCTCCGCGGTCCACTCCTCGTGCCCCGCTGCCACCCAGGGCCGTTTGGCGAGGATGGCGGCGGCGCAGCGGCGTGGGGCCCCGCACGTATGGCTGTGCGGATAGCGCGCGCCGAGCGACGCACGGAGCGCATCGCCCTGGCGGGTGCCCACCTCCTGCAAGACGGCGATGTCGGGGTCCTCATCGAGCAGGAAGCGCACCGTGGCCTGGGCGTCGCGGAACGCCATGTTGAAGGTGACGAGGTTGATGTCGCGCGTCCCGGCGCTCGCCAGGGCCTGCCCCGCCGTGGACCGCTCCGCCGGCACCGCCGACCACAACAGCGGCAGCCCCAGCAGCATGCCATTGATGCCCGCCAGCGCCGCACCCGCCAACGCCAGGCGCGGTGCCCGCAGCATCAAAGCGATGGCGAGCAGCGCCCCCGCCGCCAGCAGGATGAACGGCCGGAAGGGGTTGACGATATCGGCCGGCGGATGGAGCGGGGCCGACAAGCCTGCCAGCGTAACGGCTGCCCCCGCAACAAGCGCAGCCGTCAGAACGATACGCGCGATCATATGACAAGTCCCTCCGCCTGGAATTATCGGTGCGCACTTGTGTCGTTCTCGCGCAGCCGAGCCCCGGAGCCGATGCGGATTTACACCGACTTGATTGCCAGGTGATGAGCATCGTGGTCGATCGGCAGTCGGGGACCACGGCTCGGACGCATGGTCCCGCCGCCCTCACCTCCGCGGACTGATGTCCTGCACCGTAACGCCGAGTTCGCGACGGGTACCGCCGCGGACCACGGTGAGGCGCACAGTGTTGCCGATGCCGACGCGCTCCAGGACAGAGGCGAGGTCGGCCACGGTGGCGAGCGGCCCGCCCTCGGCAGCCACGATCACATCGCCCAGGCGGCCGGCGGCATCGATGCCGACGAGGCCGGCGCGGGCGGCGGCGCTGCCCGGTGTCACGGACTGGACGACGATGCCGCGGATCCCGTGCTGGTGCGCGACCTCCTCCGGCAGGGGCACGAAGCCGATGCCCGGCAGCTTGGCGCGACCGTCGCGGATGAGCTCCGGCACGATGCGGTTCACCGTGTCGACGGGGATGGCGAAGCCGACGCCGGTGAAGGAGCCGGTGGGAGCCAGGATGGCGGTGTTGACGCCGATCAGGCGGCCGGAGCTGTCGACGAGGGGGCCGCCGGAGTTGCCGGGGTTGATGGCGGTGTCGGTCTGGATCACGCCCACCACCTCGCGGCCCGAGGCGGTGGGTAAGCGGCGGTTGAGCGCGCTGATGACGCCGGTGGTGAGGCTGCGCGACAGGCCGAACGGGTTGCCGATGGCGTAGACCGACTGGCCAACGGCCAGATCGGCGGAGGTGCCTACGGGGATGGGCTTCAGGTCGTCGGGCGGGTCCTCCAGCCTGAGCACGGCGAGATCCACCCACGGGGCAGTGCCGACGAGGCGGGCCGGCAGCGGCGTCTCGCCGTCGAACAGCACACCGAGCTCGGTCGCCTGCTCGATTACATGATGGTTGGTGACGATATGACCGGCTCGATCCCAGACGAAGCCCGAGCCGGTGCCGATGCCTTCGGGAGTGGCGCGGCGGAGGCCGCCCTTGCGCGCATAGATGGCCACCACGCTGGGGGCCGTCTTGGCGAACAGGCCTGTGGTGGGCGCC